>NZ_BAAIEN010000001.1:0-84282 GCF_054654695.1 Microbacterium xylanilyticum | reverse complement strand
GGGGGCAGCGAGCGGGCGGCTGGCGCCGCCGCTCTGACGGCCCGCTGGCGCGGGCCTCGCGGCCCTGGCGGGCCGCTGCGTGGCTGGGTCATGCGGGGCCGTCGCGTGCTCTGCGGGGCTGGGCGCGCGTGGTGCGTCGGGTGCTGGTCGGCAGGTGTCGAGGTGCCCGGGCAGGCGTCGAGCGGCCGCGGTCGCGGCCGCGGTGGTCGGGTTGTGGGGGCAGCGGTACGGATCAGGGAGGGAGGGTTCCTGATCGGGCTGAGGACGACCCGGATACCTCGGGGCCGGCTCGTGGGGGCACCGCACCGCCCCCCAGGCTCTCAGAACGGCGCACAGCGCCTCCCAGAGGCTCCCCCGGCCCCCGCCACGGCACTCCCCCGCCTGCTGCGCACGCACCCGGCCCCACACCCCGCCCACGAGCACCCCGCCCCACGAGCACCCCGCCACCGCCACCGCCCACCACGCACCCCCCGGCACGGACCCACCACACCCGCCGCCGAGCAGCTCCCCGCGCTCGCGCAGCGCGCCCCTGGCATCCTGCGCCCGGGCCCGCCACGACGCCCGCGCCCGACCCCCGCACGACCCCACCCACCCCCGAAAAAAGCTTGCAAAATTCAAGCACCATTCACCCCAAAAAAGCATGAAAAAAGCAAGCACAATTCACTCCGCTAGTCCCCACCCCATAGAAATGTCCGTGGCCCCCGCTTGACTGTAACCGTCAGATCCACAACAAACACGAAGACAGAACAGGACAAGACACCATGGGAGCTACTTCGACTCACAAGCCGGCCGGCCAGAAGCCGGCGGAGTACTTCGCTGACTACTTCACCCACGGCGAGATCATCGCCAGCGCGGCACGGAGGAACCCGACCTTCTCCCCTGGCTGCGGCGACTGGCAGTACGAGTTCTACGCCGCTGTGCGCTATCTGGAGCCTCACCCGCATGCCGGCGAGGTCTTCGCGCTCGTGGTGCTGTACTCGGTCGCCCCGGGCAGCTACTACAACTTCACGTACAAGGACATGGACGAGACCATGGGCCCCGGTGCCTCGAGCGCCCCGCGGGCCGTGCTCGAGGCGCTGACCCCCACCGATCACGAGTACGCGAACGAGTGGCGTGCGCGCTGCTGGGAGAACCTGCAGCGCGAGGAGGCGAAGCCGCGCGTGCAGCGCGGCTCGCGGATCCGGTTCTCGACGCCGCTCACGTTCAGCGGAGGGTTCCGCACGTCTGAGGACACGGTCTTCGAGGTCTTGAGGCGCGACGAGCTACGCGTCGTCGACGCAGGCATGCGCGTGCGGATCCCCCGTTGGCGTTCCCGCGACTTCAGCGTCGCCTGAGAACGGCAGGAGGAAGTCGCATGGTCATGGATCGCGGGACGAAGACGATCGTGAAGCTGCTGAAGGCGAACACGGGCGCGAGCGACATGCGCCGCGTGTTCGCCGACTTCTGCGAGGTGTCCGCCGTGGCGCTGCGCAACCGGGTGGACCCCGTGGGATTCCAGGAGCGGGAGGACGAGTACGAGAAGACCAGGGAGCGCTACGGAGAGGCCGCCATGAACCGCTTCGCCGAGGCGCTCGCGCTGGTCGTGCTCGAGCTCGACGCGGATCCTCGCGACGTGCTCGGCGAGACGTACATGCAGCTGGAGATCGCGAGCAAGGATCAGGGGCAGTTCTTCACCCCGTACAGCGTCGCTCAGCTCATGGCGAGCATGCAGCTCGCCGACGCCGCCCAGCTGTTGGAGACGCAGCCCTTCATCTCCGTCGCCGAGCCCGCGTGCGGAGCCGGCGCCATGGTGATCGCGGTCGCCCAGCACCTCGCGTCACAGGGGATCGACTACACGCGGCGGATGCACGTGACCGCGAACGACCTGTCGCTGATCGCGGTGCACATGAGCTACGTGCAGTTCTCGCTGCTCGGCATCCCTGCGTTGGTGCATCGGGCGAACACGCTCACGCTCGAGCACTTCGATACCTGGGCGACGCCGGCGCACGTCCTGAACGGCTGGAGCGCTCGATTGCGCGAGCGCACGGCGACGAGCGCCGCCTGAGAGCAGATCCTGGCGGGGGCCGGCCGAATGTCGGAGGCCCCTGCCAGACTGTAACTGTCAGATCCACAACAGTTACCGGAAGGTTCCCTCATGAACATCTCTCTCATCACCGACAAGGCCGAACGGCGCGCTCGGGCCGCATGGTCCCTGATCTCGGACCCGTGTGATCCGGACGCCACCGCGGTGGTCGCCGATCTCGGGTTCGTCGACGCCTTGGAAGCCCTGCGGGATCCGCGGCGTGCGGCGGACCTCGCCGAGCACAGCACTGGACGGTCCTCTGCCGTTGCACGCTGGGTGAGCCGCCTCTCCGACGCGCAGACGTCCGCGGTCCTGCGCAAGGCCGAGCACGACGGCGTGCACCTGGTGGATCCGCTGTCGGTTCCCGGGATCGCGGATCTCGACGCCGAGGTTCCTCATCTGCTGTGGGTGCGCGGCGACGTGCAAGCCCTGGAAGCTGCCGATGCCCTGGCGTGGTCTGGGGCGCGGGCCTCGAGCGCATACGGCGAGCACGTGAGCCAGGAGATCGTCTCCGAGCTCGCCGCGGGCGGCACCGTGGTGCACAACGGCGGAGCGTACGGAATCGATGGGACCGCCGCGAGGGCCGCCCTCCGCGCCGGCGGCCGCACCGTGGTGTGGACGGCCGGCGGTGTCGATCGCACCTACCCGAGCGGGCACACAGATCTGTTCAACAGGATCGCCGCCACCGAGGGCTGCGCGATCGTCTCCGAGTCCCCCACCGGTACAGCACCGACGCGCCACCGGTTCATCACCAGGGGACGGATCGTTGCGGCGGCCACGCGCGCCACGGTGATCGCCGAGGCGGGCGCACGCTCCGGAGCGCTGAACCTGGGTGCGCACGCACACCGGCTCGGCCGCGGCCTCGGCGTGGTCCCCGGCCCGATCACCTCAGCTGCCAGCACCGGCTGCCACATTCTTGCCCGGGAGTACGGCGCACAGCTGATCACCTGCGCCGCGGATGCGCGGGAGCTCCTCAGCCACGGAACGGTCGCCCCCGAGTCGGCGGCGGAGGAGGTCGCAGCACTCGTCTGATCCCGCCGCGGGCCTCGTCCTGGACGCGTTCCGGGGCGAGGCCCTTCGAATGTCGGTGGCCCCTGCAAGACTGTAACTGTCAGATCCACAGCTAACAGATTGGACGATCATGAACGAGACGATGACACTGAGGGCTCAGGGCAAGGCGGAGCTGTTCGGGGCGGTGACTGCGGTACTCGGGTTCACGCCGACGCAGTCGCTGGTGCTGCTCCCCTTCTGCGGCGAGCGCAGCACGGGTGCGATGCGCGCGGATCTTCCGGTGAGTGCCGAGGATGCGGGCCCGATGGTCGCGCAGTTGCTGGAGATGGTGTGTCGGGTGCCTGGGGTGACGGGGTTCGTTGCCGTTGTGTTCACGGACGGCACGGCGCGTGAGCACGAGCCGCTTGCGCAGGCGCTGCGCCTGGTCGCGCCCTTGTTCGATCTGGCCGCGATCGAGGTCCTTTACCTGACCCCGACCGGGTGGGGTGACTTCTTCGGCGCCGGGTGAAGCCCCATTGGACACGCTCCCGCCGCACCCGCTCCCGGAGTCTGTCGCGGACGGTGACCAGCACGCCGGGGCGTCGCTTCCCGTCGTCGACGAGCAGCTGCGCGCGGGGATCCGCGCCGCGTGCGCCGTCGTGACGGACACCACCGCGTGCAACCTGTTCGAGGAGGCCCTCGGCTGGGATCCGGCACGGCTGGATCCTGTGAGGGCCGCGGCTCTCGCCGCTCACCTGGCGAAGCCGTTGCTGCGCGACGTCGCTCTCATCCAGTGGGCCAGCAGCATCGAGCAGGGCCGGGACGTGATGGAGATGCAGCGCGCCGGGGTTATCGACGCGCAGGTCGCCGCGATCATCGTCGGCGATGCGGCGCGACCGGATCCGGCACGCCTGGATTCCGCGTTCGAGGTCTGCCGGATGGTCGCCGCTCACACCGAAGGCGCGCAGCGCGCAGCGGCCCTGACCGTGTGCGGGTGGCTGTCGTGGGCACTGGGACGGTCCACCCGGGCCGCGTTCTTCATCGAGCAGGCGACTCGGACGCCCGGAGCGCCGACGTTCACGGCCACACTCGCGGAGATCATCGACCGCGGCCTGGTCCCGGCTTGGGCTTTCGCCGGTTGAGCACCTGGTGCCCCGGGTCCAGCCCGGGGCACCAGCGCTGCGGCGAGCGCGAGCGGGCAGGATGTCCAATCCGGCTCGCCGCGGGCACCCCTTGTAGGTGAGACGACCGGCATGCCGGCGCGGTCTACCGAATGTCGCCGACCTGCGATAGGCTGTGAATGTCAGATCCACAGTTCGAATGTTGCGGGTGATCCGCACAAGGACGAAGGGCCCGCGAATGACCGACCCGAGCACCGCCGGCAGCTACACCCGCCCTGACGGCGACCCCCACGACTGGGCAGCGACCTGCCGCTGGGAAGACGCCGGCAGGCCAGAAATCGAGAAGGACGGCAGCTGGTTCGTGCTCGTCGACCGGCCCCAGCTCGACGAGCAGGAGCTCGACGCCATCGGCGCCGCCGAAGAGCGGCCGGCAGGCCTGTGCGGCACCGTGCGCCCCGGGACACTCGGCTACCAGCAATGCTGGCGCCTCCCCGGCCACCGCCCGCCGCACATCTCTCAGGACCAACAAGCGTGGATCTCCTCCCACGACACTGACGACCGCAGCGGGACCAACTGATGGCGATCGCACACCTGAGCTACGTCATCTGCGACATCTGCGGAGCCCCCGCCGCACAGCCGGAAGAGAACGCTCGCAGAGCGCGACGCGCTGCAGACCGCGCCGGGTTCACATCGATCATCCGAGAGCACGACCTCGGCAGAGTGAAGGCCCGGCACGACTACTGCCCCAGACACGCACCCGCAACCCGCGAGATCTCCAGCAAGGAGCAGACCAATGACTGAGACCATCCAGTGCGGAAGCGACAACCACGACGGCGGTCTCGCCGACGCGGTCGTCATCATCACACCCACGAACACAGCCCCCCACCGCCCGCTGCCTCTGGTGCGCCGAATCCCTCATGACCCAGCTCATCCGCACCGGCACCACCTTCACCGCCACCCCCACCGGCGCCAACAGCAGCACCGCCCCTGCCGAGCCGGCGGCCGCGCTCGCCGCAGAAGCCGACCACGGAGAGGAGGTCGGTGTCAGCTGGGAAGAGGGGCTCGTGCTCCACGCAGGCGACGCCGACTGGCATCCCTGGGACGAAGCCGTCTACGGCGCCCGCCCGGGAAACGATCGCTAACCGCCTCAGACCTCCGAGTACGTCACCCGTTCGACGCCAGCGAAGAAGGGATCCAGCTCATGACGAACCCAGCCAATGCCGTCCCAGAAACGTCGCGACGTCGCGTCGTCGTTCAACGCGGTCATGCGTGGCAGCGGGTACATCGCTCGGATCGCCTGCACCGTCGCCAGTCCGATGCCCTGCCGGCGGGCCGAGACCGCGACCTCGAGCGCGAGAATGTCGAGCTGCCCGTGCGGCATCGGACCGAGCGGCTTACGGTCCAGCGGCCCCGGCTCGAGGATGAACTTGCACCGAGCAACCTCGACGCCATCGCGACGGGCGGAGAACCAATGATCCACGTCGTCGACTCGGAGCTCCTCGTCCCACCACGGCGCCAGGAACTCCTCCGACGGCGCGAATACCCGCCAGAAGCGACCCCTCACCCGCGGCCGCACCTCAACGAGCGTCAGGGATCCAGCGTTCATACGCCGACAGTAGCCGACCCCCATCCCGATGCCGTCACCTCCTGAAAGGTCCCGGACCCGCACTATGATCAAGCTCGGCGCCCGACTGCTGGCCCCCTCCTCCCTCAGCGGAGTGATGTGGTCCTTCTGTCCTGTGGATCTGACAATTCCAGGCAGCAGTCGGGCGCCGCTCTCTTCATCCCGCGGAGCCGCCTGATGCCCATCCACGCCGACAGCATCGACCTCCTCGTCACCGCTGCCCTCGCACTCATCGAACACCCCGACACCACCCCCGAGGCGCAAGTCATCGTCGCCGACGGCACCGGCCTCACTCTCTCCGCGGCGCTCGCCGCGGACGGGGATGGCGGCGGGTATCGATGGCAGCCGATCGCCGAGATCCTCACCGCCGAGCTTGTCGACGAGCTGCTCCCGCAGATCGAACGCACCCGCCTGGCGTACATCGACGCCGCGCACCAGGTGCCCGGTTGGGTCGATTCCCCTGCTCGCCGCTTCATCGACCTGCTCGGCACCGAGGTCCGCGCGCGCCTCGACCGGGGCACGATGAATCCCAACGTCGGGATCCTCACCTCGGCCGAGCTCGAGGAGACCGCGGCCGACTGGCGCCGCCCCACAATCCACGCCAGCAGCAACCTCACTGACCCCGAAGGGGACCCCCATGGCCAGCCGTGAAGTCGTCGGAGACGAGTACATCGCCATCGCACTCGGCATCAAGATCGAGACGGTCCGCATCCAGCGGATCCGCCGGGAGGACTTCCCCAAGCCCATCGACCCCAAGGCTCGGGTGAAGCTCTTCCCCCGCGCCGCAGCGGACCGCTACATCAGCAAGTACCGCGCGGCCGACGCTCCGGAGATCACTCCGCCGGCACACCTGGTCATTGACCTGAACAAGACGGTCGGCCTCGACTACATCGCCCGCGAGCTCCGCATCTCTCTCAAGACCGCGCGCACCTATGCCGCCGACGGGCCGCAGCGCCCCGAGGGGTTCCCCACCCCGGTCAACAACTGGGTCGCCCGAGCCGAGCCGCTCTACGACCACCGCGACGCCGATGTCTTCATCGCGTCCCGCCTCGCGAGCTCCGCCTTCCGGCGTGGCCGGCTCAACGCCGCCGGCGCCACCCGCACCGCCCTCAGGGCCGCGGCCGCCACGGCAGAGCTCCTCGGGCATGAGATCAACCTCGACAACCGCCGGCAGCTGCAGCACGCACTCTTCCGTGAGCGTGGCCTGCCGGCGACCGAGGAGACTGCGAGCGGCCCGTCGGTGTCGACCAGCGCGCTCGTTGCGCTGTACAAGCAGCACCCGGACGAGGTGCTGCAGCAGGTGCTCATCTACCGCGACGTCCCTCTGCCCACGAAATGAACACGTTCCGGATCCGGGTGCGCTGCACCGATTGCAGCGGCGTCGACCAACAGGGCTGTTTCGGCGGTGGCGTCAGCTGGGTGCAGACCGCTCTCGTGTCCGGCGACTTCAGCTATGACGGGCAGCAGTACTCCGTCGGCGACGTCGACATGAACCCCGCCGACGCTGCCGCCTTCGAGGACCGCGCTCTCGCCGAGGCCGTCGCGAGCGTTGGCGATCGCGCGGAGCTCGCTGGGCCGTGGGCGCTCGAGGTGGTCGCGATCGCTTGACGGGGTTCAGGCGACGCGGGAGACCTGCACCTGCACCTGGTCGTCGACATCCTCGAGGCGGACCTTCAGCTGCCCGAGCTCACGCAGCGCGCGGATCTTCCCCTTGGTGATGTCGGTGACGGCGACGTGCGCGAGCTGCTTCTTGTCCCGCGGATAGCTCTTCCAGGTAAGCCACTGCCCCGCCGGCGCCGCAGCGAGCGTGCGGGCGCGAGCGATGGCCTGCTGTTTCGGCGACGGGACCGGGGCGGGCCGATGGCCGAGGATCTGGTCGACCGGGATCCCGTCGACGTCGGCTTCGTAGCGCGCGATGTCGTGTGCCCGGGTGCCTGGGTCCAGCCGACCGGTGCCCGCGCGGATTGCCGCGTCGGCGGCCGCCGCGGTGACCGGCTCGAAGGTCATGCGCTGGTCGTAGTAGAAGTCTTCGTAGAGGCCGCCGTTGAAGTGGAACTGGCCGGTGTTCTGCACGTAGGAGTAGAACTGGCCCTCGGCGTTCTCGTAGGCCACCCAGACGGCGTGACCGTCGGGATTCCTCACCAGATACAGGTTCACGGTTCTCACCTTCTCACTCTCTCTTCTTAGTTTATCTTAGTCTTGTCTTACGCGCCAGGTCCGGGCTGCTCGTGAGCTGCAGGGCCCCTCGGCGCCGGGTAACTCTTCGGCTGAACCGAGACACCACCGATGGTCAGGTTCTGCAGCCCACCCGGGGTGATCACCGTGCTCCACGCGTCGACCATGGTCTTGTGCGCCTCGACTCGACGAGCGCGCGGTGTGTGAGGGTCGCGCGCGACCTCGTACTCGACGTGGAACTGGTCCTTGATCGCGATGCCGTCCTCGGCGTGGAACTGGATCTCGACATCCTGGCCGGTGCTGTTCTCGAGGACGATGGAGTGGAGCCCCTTGTAGGGGTTGCCGTTGACGTAGGAGTGCTCGAGCTCCTTGAGGGTCCACCCGCGTTCGATGAGGGTGTTGATGGTGGCGTGGGCGGCGGGGACGACGTCGCTGGCGTGGGGGGCGACGACGGTGTAGCGGACGAAGTCGCTGAGGCTGGCGCTGATGGTGCGGGGGCTGCGCGAGGGGTCGGCGTCGAGCTTCTTCTGGATCTTGGCGGCGAGGGAGCGGGGCGACTTCATGCGGTACTCGAGGCCGTGCATGCGGCAGCCGTCGGGCATCGCGTCGATGACGGCCGCGGTGATCGCGGGCTCGGCCTTGGCGATGCGCTCGAGGTCGTGGATGGCGGTGCCGGCGACGGTGGGCCCGAACTCGTCGTAGAGCTCTTCGGCGGTGGGCACGTTGCCCCAGTCGACGTGCGGTGCGTTCTCGGTCGCGTCGGGTTCGAGGTCTTTCAGATCGTGGGTGCGCAGGTCGTCGTGGTGTAGGCAGCGGCGGCCGCCGGCGTCGATGGATCTACACATCGGCGAGAGCCTCGCGAGCCGCGGCGTATTTCTGGGCGAGTCGGGCCCGGGTGGTTTCGTCGAGGAGGGCGGTGCGGGCCGGGTCGGTGTTGTCGTCGATGTCGGCGTGCTTGACCTGCAGAGCTCGTGTGTTCTGTCGCACCCGGGCGTAGTAGTCCTGTCGGGTCTCGCCGGGTCGTTTGGTGAGCGCGTCGACGGCGTCGACGATCTCGTCGGGGAACTCGCGGCGGAGATCGTCGAGGGTGACCGTGGTGTCTTCGACGACGTCGTGCAGCCAGGCGATCGCCTCCAGCTGCGCGTTGCCCTGGACGCGCGCGGCGACGCGTGCCGGGTGATCGATGTACGGGTGTCCGGTCTTGTCGACCTGGCCGGCATGGGCGGCTCTGGCGATGGCTTCGGCTCGTGTCTGTCCCCTCATGCCCGCATCTTAGAAAGTGGGGAGGACCTCCCTGACTGTGGATTGGCCAGCTCAGCGGCGCAGCGATCGGGTGGCCTGCGCGCGGGGCGCGGCGCCGGGTTCGGGTTCGGGCAGAGTGACCGCGTTGCCCCACACCCAACAGCGGAACTTCTTGTCGAGGATGGTGAAGGAGACGCCTGCTGCTTCTGAGGTGGTGCGGTGAATCCAGCAGTCCATGTGCACCGGGATGGTGCCGAATCGGATCCAGGCTTTCGCTCGAATCGGTTTCGGGTAGATCGTGACCGGCGTCTCCTCGAGCTGCAGCTCCTTCTCGGTGAGCGACTGCAGCGGGTTCTCCCTGGCGACCTTCAACAGGAAGTGGTCGGCGGCCGCATCGGATTCACGCTGGCTCGTGCCCACCGCGATCAGAACCCGTCGCGCGCGACCGACGCGGAGATCTTCGCCTTGTTCTCTGCGTCGCGCTTGATCTCCTCGTCGCACCAGTTCTCCGCGGCGAGGAGTCCGTCGCACACGGCGAGCACGTGCCGCTTCTTCGGATCCGGCGCCCACCATTCGACGCGGTGCTTCACGAGCGTCTCCCCCGTCTCACGCAGCACCAGCGGCCCCTCGACGATGAGGAATCGAGCGCGGTAGTGGTTGTCCACCACCAGCCACTGCGCGCGGGCGAGCTGGATTACGTGCACAGTCAAACTCTAGCCGTATTCGAATCTGTGTTCTATTCTGTTAACCCATGAGCGTGCAGACAATCGAACAGCCCGTGACGCTGTGGATGGTGAACAACGTGCCCGCGCGGATGGTCTACGCCGGCAAGAGGTGGCGCGTGACGGATACGCCCACGAGGATCAGGCACTCGATCTGGTCGATCCCGATGGAGAACCCGCACCCGCTGTACGGGTGGCGATTCCAAGGCACGAACGACGCCGGCGACTGCCTGGTCTTCGACGTCTACGCGAGCGTCGACGGCTGGCACGTGCACCACACCTACTCCTGAGCCGCTGCAACAGCGGCGAGCGAGGACCCGCGTCGTTCCGCCGATCCCGCGTGTATTTGTCCCCCCGCCACGCTGTCTTAGTCCAGCCACGCGCGTGCACCCGGTGCGTGTATTGGGAGCCGCGGCAGCCCCCCTGCCGTTCCCTATGCTGAGGCGCATGTTGCACACTCCCCTGCACCGCCTCCTCGGCGAGAACCCTGGGCCAATCACCGACCAGATGATCAACGACGCCGTCGCCCAGGGGATCCCCGAGGGGGACCAGCTCGACTGGAAGCGCGGGCTCCCTCCCGAGAAAGACTTCCGCGACAGCCACGTCAAGGACATCGCCGCGTTCGCCAATGCGGACGGTGGGATCATCGTCTTCGGAGTCACCGACACCGGCGCCAAGGCTTCCGGCCGGCACGACGCCGGCGAGCTCAATGAAGGCTACGAACGCACCATCCGTCAGGTATGCATGTCGGCGATCACTCCCCCGGTCTTCGGCGTCGAAGCGATCGCCATCCCGGCTGCGGAAGGGTCCCCGCGCGCGGTTGCGCTCGTGATACCCGCGAGCACGGACGGCCCGCACCTGATCTTCCGTGACGACAGATTCGGGGCGCCGCTGCGCACCGGCGCGGACACCATCTGGATGAAGGAGCCCCAGATCGAATCCGCGTACCGGGCGCGGTTCGACGGCGCCCGTCGCAGCGAACTGGCTCTCCAGCAGATCTACGAGGACATGGTGGCCGCGGTGACCCCCACGGCCGCCGCGGTGCTGGTTGGAGCTGCGCGGCCGCGACGGCCCCAGTACCATGCGGGCCGCCGTGATACCGCCACGCCGATCGCCGATCGCGCGACCCTCCTGGCTCGCTGGTGGCTGAGCGGACTGGGTGAGTACGGTCCGCTCGAGCACATCGACATCTACCCCGATCGCCCAACCCTGGGCGGCCTGTACATGCCACCGAAGGCCGCCGGCGACACCCGCGAGGCCCACGCCGTCGTTCTCGATGACGGATCCGTCGGTCTCTCCTGGCGGGCCGGAGGACACCCACACGAGAAGACGAACGAGCCGTACGCCGCCCACCAGATCCCCCCCCTCGCGGTCGAAGCCTTCGCCGCGACCCTCCTCGCGCTCGTGCGCACGGTCGCCGAGGACGCACACTCTGGCGACTATGAAGTCATGCTCGGTGTCGAGATGGCCGGCAGCACGGGCCGGACACCCGAGTTCCATATCCGCAACGCGGCCCCACCGAGCGGCGTCCATCGACCGCTGAACCCTCAGTTCCGCCCTGTCCGCATCATCGCCGATCCGGCGACCAACGACCACGACTTCATCCAAGCCCCGATCGACCTCGCGACCCTCGCCCTCAACCAGGTCGGTATCAAGGAGCCCACCATCCTCAATCGTTCGCTCCCCCGGCGCCCCCAGAGATACAGCTGACGATCGCACAGGTCGATTCCTGCGGGATCTGCGTGTATGGCCGCCAGGGAAACCGGTAGGCGCATCGAGCGTGCACCCAGCACCCGCGGGCGGGCACGCCGTCGACGTCTGACGGCGCGCGCCTCCGTAGGTGGACCGCACCGACGGGGCGCTTAACAAGCCTCCGCACAGTGACGCACCCTGCCGCGAGCGGCCGCGACGCGCATGCGCTGGATCCGACACACCGCGCTGGTCGAGGCCGGAAGACCTCGCGAGGAGGACACTGGTGTCGTCAAGTCGTGTCCCCCTGGCGTGGTCGTCTTAGTGGCGAAAAGTGCTTGAAATTTTCAATACACGTTGACACTCCTGATAGGCTGAGCCGCAGCTCATCTCGCGCCCTCGCGCGTAGGGAAGCGGAGGCTCAACCTCTCACGAGCATCCCCATGCATACACCCTCGGCCATCTGAAGCGTCGAAGTTTGCTGGCATTTTTCATGCATTGGCGGTGCCTGCCGTCCCGCTGAACCCGCAGTACTCACGGGAGTTGCCGACTGTCTCTCTAGACCTGCGCGTTCTCACGAGAGCTGCAGTCGCCCATCTAGGACGAGGACGGACGGATGCGCCGGCCACCTCGCCGAGCTCGCGCGCGATACAGTCCTCGAGTGCGTGTTCGAGTGCTTGTTGAGGTCGCAGCCAGCGATGCATCGACAGCTGTCGAGGTTGGTGAAGCGCTGCTCGCAGAGGTGAAGGTTGGGCCGACGGCCGGCGATCGCGACGTGCAGATCATGGTCGTGTGGGATCTCGTTGGGGACGATCGGGCCGCCGCTGAGAGTGAGCTACTGGCGAAAGTGCGCGATGGCCTCGACCGGCGCGAGATCGTCCACAGGACGTTCCTCGACTCGTTCAGTCGCTATCGCACCACCGACGACATTGGCATCTCCCACTTCGCTGTGCGCGCCGCTGATGGCCCTGCTGCCGCGTCACCGCTCGTCACTGTTCCCGCTTTCGACCGGGCGGAGTTCGAGCGGAAGCTCGCCTTCCTGCGCGAGCTGCGCACCGACGATCGACTCGGACGCGGCCCCGGGGTTGTGGGGCTCCGGATCGAGGTCTCCGGGCCGGCCGCAGACGCCCCTGACACGCAATCGCCACCGTTCACCCCGATCCAGCGTTCCTGACCTCGCCAGCGCGAGCGAGTGCTTCGCCGCATCACTCCATGCATGGATCGGCCCCGGCTCCCCTGAAGGGGCCAGGGCCGATCGTCTGAATGACAGCGGCCGCTACGGCCGCCCCCAGTGCGCGAAGATCGCCTGCTCGAGCGCGGCGCGGATGCTGCCGGCTTCCTCAGCTGCCCGCTCGAGGACCTCGCTGGCTTCGACGGAGATCCGGTTGCTGAGCGGGACGGTGAGCTCGCGCTTCTTGCCCCGCGGCGTGGAGGTGGCGCTCTGCGTGGTCGACGCCGGCGCATCTGCAGTCGGCGCGGGCGCCTCGGCCGGCGCGGACGCCGCGACCTCGATGGGGTCGACGCGGTCGTCTGCGGCGGGCTTCGGCGGCCGCTTGAGGGTCATCGGTCGGTCCATGTCAGCGTTCATCGTGCCACCTTCTCTGCGATCTCCTTGTAGGCCGTCAGGACGGGCTCGCCCTTACGGAAGTTGCCGTACCACTGGCCACTCATGCGGGACTCCTGGACGATCACGCGTGCCGGCACGATCGGGGTGAGGAGCATGTCGGTCTCGCGCAGCTGATCGATGACCTCCTTAGCGACGCGGGTCATGACGGTGTCCGCGACGTTGCCGAGGACGATACCGGCTTCCTCGAGCGTGACGCTCGCGCCCTGGCGCTCGCGCAGCCGGCGGAACTCTGCGACGCTGCGGCGTCCGCCCTCGACGCCCTTGAGGCCGTCCTGCGTGGGCGAAGCGGCGTAGATGACCGCGTTCGCGGCGTAGAGCGCTGACAGGGTGAGGGGGCCGCCCTGCCGGTTCGGGCAGTCGATGATAACGACGTCGGCGTCGATGTCCTGCAGGGACTCCTTGAGGCGCAGCTCCAGGCCCTGGGAGTTGTCCTTCTCACGGTTGGAGAGGCTGCGGTCGGAGGGGATGACGCGCAGGTTCTCGTGCCAGCCAGAGGGGACGGCGAGCTGCTCGGCCCAGCCGTCGACGTCGTCGTTGCCGAGGATGGCACCGACATGCAGGCCCTTCTCCTTCGGCTCGATACCGAACCAGTCGGTTGTGGCGCCGCGGGGGTCGAGGTCGATGATGACGACCTTCTTGCCGGCGATCGCGAAAGCCATGGCGAGCGAGATCGCGGTGGTGGTCTTCCCCACTCCCCCGGATTCGCTGTACACCGCGTACACGCAGGTCATTCGATCTCCTTCGTTCTTGCATGCATGCATGCAGTCATTCCTGCTGGCTGTCTTTCAACTTGGTACGACATTACATTCGGGAAGATCATCTTGCAAGCATGCATGCGGTGTGTCTTGCATGCATGCTGTCCTTTCTTTCTTTCCTTCCTGCATGCTTGCTTCACTCATCGAATGATGACCGATTCGTCTTTCATGCATGCATGACTGCTTGCTGTCTTGCAGGACAGCACGTGTGGAGAGCGGGCTCGGCGTGGGGGAGAAGCGCAGCAGAGGGGCGGATCGTTAGCTCCGATCCGCCCCTCTCGCTGGGTGTGGGGTTACGCCAGGCGAGCGGCGAGTTCGTCGATCTTGTCGGGACGGAAGCCCGACCAGTGGTCCTCGTCGGTGACGACGACGGGAGCCTGCAGGTAGCCGAGCGACTTCACGTGCTCGAGCGCCGCAGCGTCCTCCGAGACGTCGTGGATCTCGTACTCGATGCCCTTCGCGTCAAGCGCGCGGTAGGTCGCGTTGCACTGCACGCAGGAGGGCTTGGTGTAAACCGTGATGGACATGTGGGGGTTACCTCTTCTCTTTCTGGGTGTCGACGAAGGCTGCGAGCGCAGCCCCGGCGGGGGTGGGGGAGTTGATGAGCTCGGTGGTGAGCAGCTGCGCGGTGACGCTGTCACCGTCGCGGTGAAGCGCGACCTGGACGGTGCCGTCGGGGCCGGTCCACTGCAGCGTGGTGTCGGTGGTCTGCAGCTCGTGGCCGGCGTTCGCGAGCGCCCGGTGGAGGACTGTGAGGTCGCCGGCGAGGATCTGCATCTGCGGAGGAGTCTCGTGGAGGCGCTTGCCGGGGCCGGTGATCGTGTTGACGAGTGCGGCCACGTCGGTGCGGCGTTCGTGGAGCTTGGGGCGGCGGGTGAGGCGGCTCTGGGCGAAGAATGCTGCGGCCGCGGCGTCGGCGGCCGCCAGATCGGTAGCGGCACGGGATGCGGCGTCGCGGGCTTGTTCGGCGCGGCGCTGGGTGCGTTCGGCGTTCTCGCGGTTGATGCGTTC
Organism: Microbacterium xylanilyticum; assembly: GCF_054654695.1. Classification (NCBI taxonomy): domain Bacteria; kingdom Bacillati; phylum Actinomycetota; class Actinomycetes; order Micrococcales; family Microbacteriaceae; genus Microbacterium; species Microbacterium xylanilyticum. Next base: position 69,264 of record NZ_BAAIEN010000001.1, on the reverse strand, counting down.
GATCGTGGTCTCGCCTTCGGTGAGCTGGGCAAGCCTGTGCAGTCTCCAGGCGAAGTTCGCGAAGGGGTCGCGGATCTCGTCGTGGCGGGCGGGCGGGATCTTGCCGGCGGCGATGAGGGTGTCGAGGGCTTCGCTGAGGCTCTTGACGGTGTAGCGGGCGGGGGTGATCCGGTTGCGCTCGAGGACGCGCATCAGGTTCCCGATGTGCTTGCGGTCGCGGAGCGCTCCGGGCGTGACCGGGGCGCCTTCTCGGGGGAGCGGGCTGTCGGAGAGCAGGAATCGCTGCAGGATCTCCCACGCGAATCGCTGCATCTCGACGTCGCGAGGCTGCCTCTCGGCCTTGGGGTAGCTCTTCCTCCTCGGCTTAGGCCGCGCAGCGGCCTTCCTGCGCGCTCCAGCGCGCATTGGTGAGACTTCTGAAAGGGGAGAGAACTCGTTAACTGAACCCGTACCGGGTAGGTGGAAAGTATCCACAGGCGAGGCGCCGGAGTGGCTCTCAGAGACGCCAGGAGCGCGTGTGTGGGCCTGAACGGCCTCGAGCGGCATGGTGAGGGCTCGGACGGAGGCTGCGGCCTCCTGGTAGCCGCCGTGTGCGGCGCGTGCTGTGGAGCGTTCCTGGGGGGAGAGGTGGCGGCCGCGGATGATCGTGACGGCCAGGCCGAGCTTCTCGATGATGCGTCGCGCGGTGCCGACGTGCCGGTCCGACATGCCCAGCCGCTTAGCCACCGTCTTGTGCGACGTCGTCACACCGCGGCCGGACGTTCCATCGGCGGTCTCTGCGTCGACGCGGGCGACGGCCATCACGGTGTCCGCCTTGATGCGCCCCTTGCACAGCTCGACGCCGGCGGCCGACTCGAGCAGCTCCCGGAGCAGTCGCATCCACGAGCTGCGCGATCGCCACGCGGCCACGCCCGCGTACGCGCCATCCTCGACCGGGATCGACCAGGACCCGCATCCACCTGCCACCGAGCGACGCTTCGTCGCTCGCTTCGCGGCAGAGGTGCGACGGCGCTGTGACTGCGGCATCGCGAGGTGATCCCAGTCGTGGCTTGGATCCTGACGGGCAGGGGCGGCCCCGAGTCGAGAAGCATCCGGCGAAATTTGCTTGCAATTTTCTTGCAGATTGTCAGCAGAATTCGCGCCTAGATGCTGGAGATAACTCCAGCGCTGGAGTAACATGAGATCACCTCCTGATGGGAGTCAGTGGGTACGACAAAGCCCCGGGTGCCCTCCCGGTGCGATACACAGCTCGAGACGCCGACCGCCAAGTCAGCTTCGAGAGCAACTGAATTCAGATCTGAGTCGCCAAACTTCAGGGATCTGAACCCCAAGCGAACGGGCCCTCTGCTTCGGCAGGGGGCCTCTTGCGTTAGACGTCGTCGATAGGCAGCTCCCCGTCGCGGTCGAGCGGGGGCACCCACGAAGGAATGCCCTGGTCGGTGAGCGGCAGATTCGCGACCATCTGGTCGACGAACGCCGAAGACGACATGCCTGACAGCTTCGCGAGCTCCTTCACTCGCTCGCGCGTGCTCGTCTCGATGCGCCAGCTGATCAGCACAGGGCTCTCGATCGAGCCCACCTTGCGACGCGGCACAGCCTCGCTCTCGGACACGTACGGCTGCTCGACCCACGGCGGAACGCCCTGAGCGGTCAGTTCGATGTGCTCGACCATGCGGTCGACGAACTCCGACGCAGACATGGCCGACCGTTTCGCCAAATCGTTCACGCGACTGCGCGTCGCGAGTTCGATTCGCCAACTGACCAGCACTGGATCCGTCACGGCGCCCATCTTGCGACGCGGCTTCTTGGCGCGCACTCGGGGTTCGATCGGGTCGGACATGACGCCATGCAAACACATACATGTGCCCACAGCGTGCATTAACGGTCGGCGTGCCGCACCAGGATCCCATAGCGATCATCGCGCCTCCGGGTCGATCGGGGTACGGGTGATGATCGAGGTGCCGTTGGGGACGGTCTTGGATCCGGGCTCTCCGGTGCGGAAATCGCGGTAGGAGAACGTGACGGAGTCGTCGTCCTCGTCATCGAGGCCGCCGTCGTGGTCGATGAACTCGACGAGTCCCCATGTGTCGCTGTCCGCGTCGACGAGCATGAGCACACCGGGGTGGGCGAGGTCTCCGCCAGGGGTGAGGAGTTCCTCGGGGAAGGTGTCGGCGGCGGGGGAGTAGCCGGCGAACATCTCGTCTTCGTCGGAGATCTCGGGATCCTCGGCCTCAGCTTCGGTCTGGATGCGCTCGAGGAGCGCGACGCGCGCGGACTGCTTCTCCTGAGCCGCCTGATCCGCGATGGCACGAGAGATCTTCACGGACGTGTCGATGAGGGAAGCGTCACCGGCGGGGATGATCCGCGTGTCCATGTAGTCGTTGTAGGTGAGCTCTTCGTCCTTGCCATCGCCGTCCAAGTCGGCAAAGCGCTCGTCGGGATCGACGATCTTCATGAGGTCGTGGATGCGCTCGGCGGGCTGCATCTGCTGGACCAGCTGCAGGTCGTTCTCGAAGACCCAGACCTCGGGACGCTCCGGGTCGGTCTGGTAAGGGTCTGGTGTCCAGTAGCCCTGGATCTCGACGGGCTCGCCGGCCTTGTTGTACGCGATACCGCGACCGCGGATCTGGGTCGGGATCGTGGTGCCGGTGACGAAGTTGTTCCACATCATCTTGGCGCCCTCGGCGGAGAGCCGACCCCAACTGATCCGGAAGCCGAAGTTGTCGCGCATGTCGCCGGTCATGAACTCGGCGTCGGGGCGCTGCAGGCCGACGACGATGTGGATGCGCATCTTGCGGCCTAGTGACGCGATGTCGCTGATCTCGTCGAGGACAGGTGGCTGCGTGCTGGCGCCCTTGGGCTTGACCGTGCGGTACCAGCGCCCGAGGGCGTTGCGGAACGTCTTGAACTCGTCGATGACGAACAGGATCGGCGTGAAGTCCTCGAGGCGCTGCTCGCCGTTCTCATACGCGGCCATGCGCCGCTGCATCTCCTGGTAGACCTTGTGCGCGACGCGCGCCTGGTGGTCGACGCGACCGGCGATGAGGCGCACGTTGAACCAGGTGCGCAGGCCGAGCATCTCGAACCGCTTGCCGTCGATGCCCCAGATCTCCCACCCATGGGCGGCGAGGTACTCGGTGATCCCGAGGAGGCAGACGGTCTTTCCACGGCCGGTCTTGCCGGTGGTGAGGACGTGCGCGTCGTGCTTGGGGCGCCAGCTGATCGTGTTGCCGTCCTCGTCGACGCCGATCGGCACGGCCAGATCGTCGTAGGTGGCGAGCGGATCGACGGTCTTCGGCGCCACACACGGGTTCTCGATGACGTTGGGGAGGACTGGACGCGGCTCGATCCAGAAGGTGTCGTTGGGCAGATCCCAGAACCCGCGCCACCGCCCCTCGAGCACCCCGGAGACCTGCGACTCGATCGACGCCCGGATCCCGGAGCGGGACAGCTTCGGCGCGACCTCGTACTTCACCGTGATGCGCGTGATCTGCGTCTCGGTGACGTCCTTCTCGCCGACCTTGCGGGTCACGAGTTTCGTGTCGACCGTGGTGCGCGCCGAAGTCCCGAAGGTCTTCGCGATGATCAGCTTGGAACGGTCGACCTTCTCATCTCGATCACGCTCGGCTGCGGTGTTCGGCGCCGCGACCAGGCGCACCCGGTTCTTGCGGTGCCGGACGATCCGATACGGGACCTGGAACTGCTTCTTGGCCTGCCGCATCACCTCGGCGATGTTCTCCGGCGCGTCCTCGTCCAGAAGCGGGTTGTAGACGAGGTCGAGTCGCTGTGGGGACCCGATCCAGCCGCCGCGGTACCGGGAAGGCACGATCTGCTGACGGTCCGGTTCTGGCCAGCCCAGGAGTGCGTGCACCCGCATGAGGAACAGATCCGATCCCTCCAGGCGCTCCCGGGTGCGGAAGTAACTCGCGACGATCGCCGGCACACCGAGGAGCGTGAAGACACCGATCAGCACGGTCGCCGCGATGTTCCCCGTGAGGTAGGCGAGCGTCCCGGCCGCGACGGCGACCAGGACCAGAAGCAGGACCGCGTTGACGGGCGCCTTCTTCTGCGGGAGCTTCGATCCCGGCAGCAGCATGCGGCTCATCGCTGCTCGCCCGCCTTGCGCTCGCGGCGCCGGCGCACGAGCATCGCGCCGAGGAGCGCGATGGCCAGCAGGATGCACACCACGATGACGATCCGGGCAAGGTCCAGGCCTGCTCCGTCACCGATCGGGATCAGAACGCCATCGGTGACGAGGATCTTCCACTGCACGAGCATCTTCTGCACGGGCTTGAACAGTGACGCGAGCACGGTCGGGCCGACGAGTACGGCCACGAGCAGCACAAGCAGGGCGTCGGTGTCTCTTTCGTTCATGGGGTGCTCCTCGAAATCGGGGGTCTCACTCACTAGGGGTGCGTGGCCGGGGACGGAGTGGACAAATTCATTTCCGGGTTCGCGGGGGAGAGGTCAGCGCGAACACCTGCCAGCGGCCGGGGGTCGCACCTTCCTCGGCCTGTCGGATCAGCTCGAGGCGCCAGAGCCCGGCGTCGGAGGGAACCTCGACGATGACCTGGGTGGAGCTCGGCGCCGACGTCACGGTCGCCGGGCCGGTGACGGTGCTCCCGCGGATCGCCTTCGGGTCGGTGGACTGCCACATGTATCGGGCTTCAGCGGTCATCGACGGGGAAACGGCAGCCCACCACTGGTCGTAGGGGAGGGCGTGGTTCAGGAACTGAGGCATCAGCTGCTCCGCCAGCGCTGCCGCCTCCTGCTGACTCTTCAGGGAGGCCGTGTCGCTTCCCGAGCTCCCGGTGGTGGGCAGGGCCAGTGGCCGGGTCGTCTGAGCGGTGCCGGTGGGCGTGGGCGTCGCTTCCGGGGCGGGGGCGGCGCAGCTGGTGAGCAGCAGGGCGCCGGCGAGGATCCCGCCGATGATGAAGGTCTTGGTCGTGGTCATGCGCTCTTCTCCTTGCCCCAGTACTCCCAGTGCCAGGCCTCTTGGGGGCCGGATCCGCCGGGCTCGGCCCAGTCGGGGTGCTTCCACCCGAACGCGGCCGCGTTCTGCTTCAGCCACGCGTACGTCGCGTCGCTCTCGCTGATCGTGTAGTGCTGCTGCGTGCCGACGTCGATGGCCAGGCCCCAGCCGTGATTGCTGGTTCCTGGGGTGGCGGCACCGTCGCCGTACGTGGCCTTGTCGCGGACCTGCTGGTCGAAGTCGCGGTAGCCGTCGTTGATCGGCAGGTGGAAGCCGTTATCGGCGAGGAACTTCTGGTCCATCGCGACGAGCGCCGCGGTGGCGTCAGGGCGCAGCGCATGCTCCGGCGCCCACGGAATGGGCTGGAGGGCGCTGCTCGGGATGCCGCCGTTGCTGAACCCGCCCCACGGGCCCGGCTCGGTGCCGGCCGCGGCGGGGTAGTTGTTGCCGGCAGGTCCGATCTTGCAGGTGCCGGATCCGGGCTGCGACGACAGAGGCAGGCCCGTGAGCGCGGACACGACCTGTGTGGCCGGCTCGAGGTACGGCTGGTAGTCGTTCGCGTCCGCGTTGATCTGCGTGCGGTGCGCGGCGATGATCGGCGGCAGCGTGTCCCACCCGGGCACCTGGATCAGCGCCTGGAAGAACATCGTCGCGGCCTTCTGCGGGTTCAGGCGGTCAGCGCGGCTTCCCCACCCGTCCTGCTGCTGGAACAGCCCGATGCTGGTGGTGCGGGACCCGTCGGGGTTCGTCCACCCGCTGGTCTCCCAGTCGCCGTAGTCGATGTTGCGCAGCGACGACTCGTCCATCGCGGTCATCACCCCGATGACCTGGGCGTTGCCGCCGAGGTTCATCGCCCGCGCGGCCGCGATGATGGCCTGCGCGTTGGTCAGCTGCTCGCCCGAGTAGCCGGCGATCGATTCCGGCAGCGACCTGTTCGCCGGTGCGGCCGCGGACACCACCGGAGCGGGGGCTCCTGGTGCGCACGCGGCCGCACCGGCTGCGCCGAAGATGGTCATCGCCATCATCAGCAGGTACCCGGCCACCAGCACCACGGCGCCGACGGCGAAGCCGGCGATCGCGACGAGTACGCCCTTCTTCATCAGATGTTCCGCTCCGCGACCTTCCGCAGCCGCTCCCGCAGCAGAGTCGACGAGCTGCTCGCCGGCGCCGGAGCGCTCGGAGCGGTGATGCGGTACACGCCTCCGCGCTGAGGGGCTTCACGGGGCATGACCCGGCTGACGCCGTCCTTGTCGACCTCGATGCGCCGCCCGAAACCGGTGAACGTCGGACGCTGAACACCCCCGGAACCGGACGCGGCCGGCGCCGACGGCTCAGACGAGCGGCGCCCCGGCGTGGGGCTGGGCTCGGCCGCGGCAGAGCCCGCTGCGGCGCTCTGGATGCCGCGCTGCAGGACGTACTTGCCGCCCTCCTTGGTCAACGCGAGCACTGCAGCGCTGGTACCGCCGGTTGCCGCAGCGAGTCCCACCGAGACGCCAGCGGTGAGGGCCTTCGCCGCCTTCTCCTTCACGCTGCTGCTCTTGCCCGCCTCGAGTGCAGACGGGGCGGGGATCGCCTCGAGCGGCATCATCGGCACGGGCGCCTGGGTGGACACGGGCGCGCCGGGGCGGCTGGTGCCGAAGAACCCGCCCATCGTGCCGCCGGTGGTGATCACTGGGGCGACGCCGCCGACCGCGGCGCCGGCGGCGTCGGCGAACATCTTCCCGCGCAGGTAGGACTCCGCGAACCGGGTGGTCTGCCGGACGACGTTCTTCACCACGGGGCGGGCCTTGGCCTCGTGGGCGCGGCCGAGGCCGAGCCTCGCCATGCGGGCGGCGAACTTCTCCCCGGCCTTCTTCGCCTTGAAGAACTGCCAGACCAGGGTGATGATCATCGCGGTCACCATGAAGTCGAGGAATCCGAGCTGAGCGATCGCGGACAGCCCGGGGATGTTCGACATGAGCGTCATCGCGCCGGTGGTGAGCTTCAGGAACGCGGTGACGAGGATGATCGACATGCCGATCGTGAACAGGCCGACGACGACACCGGCCATGGCGCTGAACCATGCATGCCGAGCGATGGAGGGCAGGATCGCGGCGACGTTGGCGAAGAACCACTTCCCGGCATTCCAGATCGTGTACCCGGTGGCGAGCAGGAGCACGAACCCGAGCGCGACCGCCATGGCCAGCAGGATGTTGGTGCCGTAGGTGGCGATACCGGCCGTGGCGGCGGTGCCCCAGTTCGGGTTGGACGCATAGTCCGCAGCCGCGGGGTCGCAACCGCGGATCGCGTCGCGCACCTTGCTGGTCGTGCCGGGATCACCCGGGTTGACCTGCATCATCGACGTGTTGAAGGCATCGACGCAGCTGCCGGTGAGGACGTGCCCGAACGTGACCTCCTGCATCGGGACCCGCACCCACACGTCCATCACCTGAGACAGCAGCGCGTCGTTGACGACCTGCTTGGCGTTGTCCGCGGTCGGGGGCGCGTTGAGGTAGTCGCTGTTGTCGGAGGCGATCGCCGCGGCGACCGATCCTGACCACTGCTGTGCCTTGCGGATCCCGCCGTCGGGACCGGTGACCATGCCGATCGGGTTCGCGAGCATCCCGGCCACGAGCGCGGCCGCGGTGAGCGAGAGGACGATCTCCGTGATGCCGAGGGCGACACGGCCGCGCATGATCGCGACGATCCCGATCAGTCCGGCGGCGGCCATCGCCAAGGGCACCCAGCCGATCGAGGTGACGATCGAGGACAGCAGGTCGAAGATCGACTGCAGCGGAGGAGTGATCCAGTCGACCCACTCCATCGTGACGAGGAACTCGATGAACCACAGGCCCCAGGACAGCGAGACGATGTTCCAGATCCAGATCGGGTCGACGACCTTGCTCATGAACCACTGGTCCGGGTGGAAGATGTCGCCCCTGTCGATCGGCAGGAACACGTAGTGCAGCATGTCGACGCCGCCCGAGTCCTTCGCAGTCAGCGCGCTGAGGTAGGGCAGCGACTTCAGATCCCCGTCAGCCGCGTTCGCGATGATCGCGTTCCCACCCAGCAGGGAGATCAGCAGCCAGCTCCCGACGATGAACGCGAACACCCGGACCGGGTGGCGCAGCACCCAGCGGAGGACACGCCGGATCCGCCGACGTGCGGTGGACGCCTCGACCGCGAGCGCGTAGAGGCTCATGCGGACACCTCCTCGGGGGCGGGGGCCTTCTCCGCATCCGGGGTGGAGAGGGTGGCCTGTGCACGCTCAGGACGGCGGGAGACCCGTGTGCGGATCTTGCCCATCCGGCCGCGGGCATCACGGAAGAGCGCCTCGCCGCGTCGGTTCACCGGGACCTTGTTGTCGGGGCCGAGGGGCGAGAGCTGCTCCGTGATGAGCTTCACGTTCACCTCGTCCTTGCTGAACCCCTTCTGGAACCACTCGAGGTTCGATTCGGCGGCGTCGGTGTCGGTCTGCCGGGTCAGCACCCGGTTCTTGATCAGCGCGCGCATCTCCGGGCCGCCGAAGTCGCGAGCGTCCTGGGACGCGATGAGCAGGGGTGCGCCGTGCTTACGGCCCTGGCGGAGGAAGACCTCGGCCTCGGCCAGGCTGTGCGGGTTGGCGGCGACGTGCTTGAACTCATCGACCACCCAGAGGGCGAGCTCGTTGCGGTTGCGGAAGCAGATCTCCTTGCTGAGGCGGGCGAGCAGCGCGTACATGGCGTTGCCGAAGATCTTGTCCAGGCCGAGGCGCTTGAACTGGTGGGGGCTCTCCAGCTCCTCCTTGGTCGGCAGTGCGACACCGTAGGTGAGGAAGACGATCGCTCGAGCATCGAGGTCCAGGACCGGCAGCGTGTCGTCGAACAGCACTGCCCCGTACTCGGTGTCGCTGTACAGATCCATGAGTCCGGCGAGCCGCTTGGCCGTCGAGTCCCCCGCGGCGCCCATCGACTTGAGCTGCTGGTGCAGGTGCCCGATGCTGACCAGGTTGCTCTCCTTCGCGCGGCGCTCACTGAGCACCGTGGCGAGCATGATGCCGTCCTCGGACAGAGGTTCGATGCCCAGCAGCGACGCGCACAGGGTGTACATGTGCGAGGCGCCCTCTTCGGCACCGAAGATGCGCAGCGGGTCCAGCGAGTACTTCGGGTTCACCAGGTCGACGAGGATGGTCGAGGTCTGGTCGAGGGTCTTCGCGAACGTCGCGTACTCGCGCACCTTGGAGCCGTCGATCGCGACGAATCGGCCGCCGCGGTCGTGCACGCCGCCGATGACGATCTTGATGAACACGGTCTTGCCGCCACCCTGTTCGCCGGCGAGGCCGATGGAGCCGGACACGTCGCCCTTGATCTGCCCCCACAGGTCGAGCAGGACCGGTCGCTCCATGCCGTTGCTGATGTTGTCGGCGATCAGGACGCCCTTGTTGTCGCCGAGCTCGGTGCTGGTGAGTGGGGTGAGAGTCGCGAAGTGGGTTCCGGTGGTGAGCTCCGCGAACTCCCGGACGATGCGCGTGGTCGGGCTGCCAGGCCACATTGCCCACCAGAGGGCCTCCTGCCCGCCGATGGGGATGTCGAACTGGAACTCGAGCGAGTCCGCGAAGTACTTCCGCACGAACTCGGCGCGTGCGATCGCGCCGTCGGCGGTGGAGTCGCCGACGGCAACGATGAACGTCGCCTGCACCTGGACCTCACGGTCGTACGCGCCGAGCTCCTGGTGAAACTGGTTCAGGTCGCTGGCTGCGACGTCCATCTCGCCGCCCGTGCCGGTGATCGCGGCCGTGCCCTCCTGCTGGTCCATCTGGTCGGCGATGTTCGCCTCGATCCGGGAGTTGCGGCGCTTCGCCTCCCGGCCGCTGATGCTCTGCACACGGAACACCCAGTCGGCGTTGACGCCGAGCTCGTCGAGCGTCCCGACCCAGTCGAGGTCCTCGTCCCAGCCGCCCTTCGGAGTGCCGGACAGCGCGAGCATGCACTGGTAGCTGGACTCCATGGCGCGCAGGTTCGTCACCTTCAGGAACCGGGCCTTGAGCGGATTGCGGTGCGCGATCTTGCTGGTCGTGTCGGTCTGACCGCCCTCGTCCATGTGGAACGGGGGGTAGCTCTTCGGTGTGCTGACCTTCTCGAGGTGCTCGTCGAGCTGCAGCTGTCGGGCGCCGTGGGCGACCTCGTCGGGGCGTCGCTGCGGAGCGGGGGACTCGTACAAGCCGCGGCTGACGGCGTGCGTTGCGATCCAGACCTGCTCCGCGACGGTCGCGCGGCGCGGCAGTAGGGCACCCGGAATGGCGTCCTCGATCTGCTTGGCTGCACGCAGCGCTGCCACAACCGCGTCGGGCGCCGGCGGTGCCACCCGAAGGGCGAGGCGCTCGCGTGCGGAGTTCTCGAGCCAGCTCCACACGCGGCGGAGCTGGTCCACCGGGGTCTTCGCCTTCAGAGGGACGGAGATCCAGAATTCGCGGCGGCCGTGCGGGTGCGCATCGAAGTCGTCCATGGCCAGGAGGACTTCCTCAGCGAGCATCGGGTGCTCGGACACGTCGACACCGTCGAGCATGTTGTTCGCGACCTCGTCGGGCGAGACCATGCCGCCCAGACCCATCAGCATGTACTCGCCGATGATGCCGTGGGCCAGCGCACGGTGGATCCGCCGGCGGGTTTCGTTGAGCTCGCTGCCACCGAGCCCCTTGGGGAGCCCTTCCAGGCGCCAGGTGGCCCACACGACGCCGGAGTCTGTCCACTTCAGGTGGCCGATCATCGAGGTGTCAGGAACGCGCATCGTCATCGTCAGCTCTCTTTCACGCCGGCCTGCTCGAGCAGGCGGTCCATGCCCGACGTGAAGCGGCGGGCAGGTGCAGGGGTAGGTGCAGGGGTGGTGGGATCGGCCTCGGCGGGAACCGTGTCCTCGGCAACGGCGGCCGCGGGAACGGGTGCTGATGTGACGAGGGGAGTGGGCTGCTCGGCGGCCGCCGTGAAGATCGCGGAGCCGAGCTCCTCGTCGTCGATCTCGGCGAGCAGGATGTCCACCTGCACGCGGTGCGGCTTGAGGAGTTTCACCGGCTGACCGTTGATGGTCCCCGCCACGGGGCGCGTCGATGCGTTCAACCAGTCGGTGAGCAGGTTCAGCGGCTTGCGTCGCGTCGACGGAATGTGGCCGGTGAGGAAGATGACGCCGACGGACGCCATCACGAGCGCGACCAGGCGCACCAACGGAAGGCCACCCACCAGCGGGCCCCACAGCGGCATCGTGCTGTAGCCGACGAACAAGACGATGCCGCCAGTCACAAGCTGCACGAGCGTGTAGGGCCCGCCGGGGATCCGCCAGTCCCCGAGCTTCCCGATCAGCGTCGGGATCTTCTTGATGGCGGTGAATGTCCGCGCCGTGCGACGCGGTGTGGTGTCCGTGGTGCTCATGAGTCGTCGCTCAGCCGGAGAACGTCTGGCTCCAGATCCCCGAGAGGACCTCCATGCCGTTGCCGTGCACGATCCAGATCCCGAAGCTCCCCACGAGCACCGCGCTGATCACGCCGGCTGCCGCCCAGCCCTTCTTCCAGCAGCCGATGAGGAGAGCGATGATGATCACGGTGAGACCGACGTCCTTGAGCAGCGTGAACAGCTGGGCGTTCAGATCAGATGCGGTGGAGATGGCGCCGCCGGTCTTGACGACGGCCGAGTGCACACCGGCTGCCGCGCGGTGTGCAAGGTCGGAGATGACGGTGTTCATGGTGTTGCTCCTTCAGTGGTGGTCGGTGAGGGGTGGGGTGTGGGCTTCGGTGACTGGGATGCCCCGGCCGGGGGTGCGGAGACCTCGAGGTCGGTGACCTCCCAGCGGCCGGCGCGGGCGGTCAGGTGGACGAAGTACGTCGCGGTGACGAGCTGCCCGTCCGCGGTCTTCAGCGCGACGGTCGCCTGGACCGGCATCACGGTGCCGTCCGCGGGCACCTTGTCTGGCGCAGTGGGGGAGGAGAACGTGACCGGCGTCAGGCCGGCGAACGCAGCAGGCGTCACCGGCGCGATCGAGACGCCAGGGGTCAGATACGAGTCGACGCTTCCCTGACCGGTGAGGTACGCGGCGAGCATCAGCTGGATGGTCTGCGCGGCCGGGCTGTCCTGCGACAGCTGGTTGCTGAAGCCGACACCAGTCGACGTCGCTGTCGCCACACCGGGACCCGCCTTCGGCGCCGGCAGGCCTACCGCAGCGAGCGTGTCCTTGGCCGTGTCGATATTGACGTCGTAGAACCGGCGGACCCAGATCGGGTCCTTGCCATCGCTCTGCTTGGTCTTGATGTCGCCGGCGACGGTGACGGTGACCAGGGAGGTGCCGGCGGCAGGGGCGATCGACGCGACCGACAGGTTGCGGTACTCGAAGGGCGCCTCGCCGAGTCCAGACGGGACGGTGCTCACGTACGGCTGCAAGGACGACGGATCGGTCCGGGTGGCAGACAGCCATGCGCCGACGAAGCCGACGCTGTAAGCGCCGGCGCTCTGCTGGAGCACGCTCAGTTGATTGCTCTGCGCCGAGGCGGTCGCGACGGGCTTCGCGGCCGGTCGGAGCAGGGTGAGGGCAAGCGAGACCGGTGCGCAGAAGAGGCAGATGAGCAGGACGGTCGAGACCGCTCGCTTCCCGAGCCAGGGTCCGTTCGTGAACGACGCCGACTGCGCCGGGAGTGTGGCGTGGGCGTCATCGGTCTTCTTCTGACGCTTCGGTGTCGGGCTCTTCGTCGTGGGAGTGCGGGTGAGGAGTTTCATCACGCACCCGCTTCCGGCAGGTCGACCGGGCCGGTCGCGAGACGCTCGTACGTCTGGATCGCGGAGGTGTAACGGGGTGACTGCAGGAACGCGAGGGCCCGCTGCCGGGTCTCCTCGCTGAGCAGTTTCTCGTGCAGATCGAGGGCGATGTCCTGCCCCTCGTCGAACACGTGCAGGACCTTGGCGTGGTCCTCAATCTGCTCGATGAGGCCGTCGCTGAAACCGTCCTCCTGGTGCTGAGTCTGCGAGCCCATCTGGTCACTCCCGATCCGGTGGACCCCGGACGGGCCCTCTCACCTACAAGGGGTGGGCGGCGGGACGTGGGCTGGACAGATCGGTCAAGAAAATTTCTGGCCCGACGGGCGACTACACACGAGATCCGCGGAAACACGCGGATTCTCGCGTGAACAGGAGAAGGAAATCCACGCCGATTCGGGCGGCGGATACACGCACGCGTACACGCGCGCTGAGGAGCGTCGAGGGCGATTCGTTCCACGACGCCCGAGGAGTTCCTCATGTCCGCCACCGTCCAGCCGGCCCCGATCGCCACCCGACTCCACACCGAATGGGAGTCGCGCTACGCCCACCGCGAGTACCTCTTCGGCGCCCTCGGCATCCGCTCCTGCGACGACCTGATCACCGAGATCCGCGCCGGTGTCCGCCGCGACAGCAGCACGGCGCAGCGTGAGCGCACCGACGTCGTCCTGTACGAGCTGCTCACCCTCGCGCGTAGCGGCAATCGCATCGCCGAGCGTGTCCTCGTCCAGGTGCTCCTCCCGGCCGCGCAGCGCATGGCGCACCGGGTCCGCGCCCTCGACGGCATGGACCGCGCCGACCGAGTCGGCTACGCCATCACCTGCGCGTGGGAGGTCATCGGCGTCGACTACAAGATGCACCTGCACCAGCGTGTGCACGCGAACCTCACCATGGGGCTGCTCGGCAAGCTGTCCGAGCGCACCCCGACCGACAAGGCCATCCACGACCAGACCACAGCGGTCAGCAACGACTTCCTCGAGGCCGAGCTCGGCGCCTGGACCGGAGCGGAGCCGCCCGTCGAGGTCCTCGCCCTGCGCCTGTTCACCTGGGCCGTCGACACCGGCGCGCTCACCCGCGAAGAGACCGCGCTCCTCGCCCGCGTCACCATGGGCGACGACGAGGAGACCCGGGAGCAGATCGCCGAGTCACTCGGCATCACGATCGACAACCTCCACAAGCGCGTCCAGCGGATCCGCAAGCGCCTCAAGGTCGCGTACACCGAAGCGTTCTGAGCACCACCGGCGCGGACCGATCACAGACTCGGGCCCGTCGTCCATCCCTTCCTCCGGGGGATGGGCGACGGGCCCGTTCACGTCTGTGCGGCGGGTGCACGCCGATCAGGGAAGGAGGGAGTTGCGCAGCTGTTCAAGATGCGCGCGCAATGCCTTCTCGTCGACCCGGTACACGAACCGGTTGAAGCCACTGCGCGCCCCAGCCATCGACGGATCCCTCCGCTCGATCAGGATGCCGGCCTCGACCAGGGCGTCCTTGTGAGCGATGAGCGTCGTGCGGCTCACGCCGAGCTCCTCGACGAGCTCGGGCAACGACACCGAGCCCCGCTGGAGCGTTACGCGGATCAGCCCGACGCGTAGCGGGGAGATCCCGAGCGCGCCCAGCACGGCATCGAGGTCGACCGGTGCGTGCTCAAGCATGCAGCCAGTATCCCTCGGGGTATATCGGTTCGAAATCACTACGTCTCATAGGGACGGGTACCCTGAAGTTACGCACGGGGGGTCGTACAGGGTGTCGAAATTTCCGACACCCTGTATCCTGAGTGTGGACCAGGGGGGTTTGGTCAAGATTTCGGATGAAGTTGTCCACGACGTCGCGACACGAGCACCCCTTGTAGGTAGAAGGCCCTCGTGGAAGGACAACGCGTGACTATCACCGAACCCCAGCTCGCCTCGAGCATTGAAGCCCCCGCGGGGGCTGCGCCCGCCGCGTCCGGTGATGTGAAGCCTGTGCGCCGCCGCCGATCACCGATGTTCGCGCTCGTGGTCATCGCTCTGATCCTCCTCTCCGGTCTCGCCGGCGTCATCGCGTTCAACAGCCTGAGCAAGTCCACCCCCGTGTTCGTCGCTAAGAGCGACATCGTGCGCGGGCACGTCATCACCAAGGACGACCTGACAACGATCTCGATCGCCGCCGATCAGGACACCCAGGCGATCAACGCAACGAAGGCCGATTCCGTGATCGGGCAGATCGCCGCCGTCGACATCCCCACGGGCGGCATGGTCACCACCTCGTCTCTCACGAAGTCGCTCACCGTGCCAGACGGCAAGGCCCTCGTCGGCATCACCCTGCAGCCCGGCAAGCTCCCGGCGCAGCCCCTCAAGGCCGGCGACAACGTCGTGCTCGTCCCGGCGCAGGCGCAGGGCGCCCCGCCGACGGAGATCACCGCCGAGCAGACCACACCCGCCGTCGTCTCGCAGGTGCGTCCCGTCCCGAACACGAACGACGTCGTCGTCGACGTCTACGTGTCCGCCGCTGCAGCCCCGGGCATCGCGAGCCGCGGCGCGGGTGGCGGCCTCGCCCTCTACCTCGCTACCGGAGCAGCCAAGTGACCGTCTACGCGATGACCAGTCTCGCCGGGGCACCCGGCGTGACCACGGCCGCGACCGCGCTGGCGGTGCACTGGCCGCGCCCTGTCGTGCTGATCGAGGCCGACACCTCGGCCGCATCCACGGTCATGGCCGGATTCTTCCGCCTCAACCTCCGTCCGACCGCCGGCGGCATCGAACGCCTCTCTTTCGCGATCGCGCGCAACGCGCTCGAGGCCGAGGACATCCTCGACCCCGAGCTGTCGCTCTCCATCGCCGTGCACGAGCTCCCCGAGCTGCGGGACTACCCGATCCCCGCGATCCCCGACGGGCACCGCATGTGGGTGATCCCCGGGTTCGCGAGCCTCAGCATGGTCGGCGGCGTGCAGGGACTCTGGAGGGCGCTTCCTCTCCTGCTCGGCGCTCTGGGCGCAGGCGGCATCGACGTGATCGTCGACCTGGGCCGACTCGGCATCGACGACCCCCGCATGGCGCTGATCGACAGCGCCGACCGCGTCATCATCAACGCGGAGGCATCCGTCGTCGACCTCAACCGCTCCTACCGGAGACTCGACCTCCCCGACCTCAATCAGCGCGTCGCCGCCGGCACGACCAGCGAACGCTTCTGGGCCCTGCTGAAGGCCTCCTCCCACGAGAAGTTCCGCACCAGCGAGTTCTCCGACCATGTGCTCCCAGTCCTCGCGACCCTCCCACACGACCCCCTCGGCGCAGCCGTCTTCTCCCACGGCCGCCCCGACCCCAAACCCACCCGCAACGCGTACCGCGGCGCCGTCCGCCGCGTCGTGCAGGATCTGCAGGTCCTCGACGCCCGCAACCAGGACAGGAGCGTGACCGCATGAGCGATCCTCGCGACTTCGACCCGGACGAGGTCGAGATCACCACCCGTCCGTACTTCGACGACCTCGGCACCCGTCCGGCACCTGCGCCCGCCCCGACGACCCCGCGGGTGCGCGGCAACAACCATCTCCTCGCCGCCGCGACCGGACGCCCTCCGCTTCACATCGTCGACGACGAGGAAGCCACGCAGGCCGGCACCCGCCGTGATCGCAAGGCCGCCCGCTCCGTCTCGCAGGACGATGTCCTGCAGAGCCGCGGTGCCGCGTGGATCGAGCCGGACGGCTACCTCGACGTCGACTGGGACGTGGTCATGCAGCTTACGCGAGAGATCCCCGTCGCCGATGTCGACTCCGGAGAACGCGACCGCGGATCCTTCGACGTCGCCACGGCCTCCGCCGGGCCGGAGACTCCCGCGGAGGAGCGCACCTGGCGCGAGATCGAGCGCATCATCGATCACCACGTGAACAGGGAGATCACCAAGCTCGGCGCCGACCACGACTGGTCGCCCCTCAAGCGCGGCCACTACCGTCAGGCGATCTTCGATCAGGCGCACCGCTACGGCCGCCTGCAGCAGTATCTCCGCGAGGAGAAGGTCGAGGACATCTCGATCGTCGGTCACGACAACGTCGTGGTCACCAAGACCAGCGGTCAGAAGGAGCGGCGTCCCCCGATCGCCAAGAACGATCGTGAGCTCGACGACCTGATCGGTGAGATCGCCTCCTATCGTGGCCGCAGCTTCGCCCGTCCCGGAGGACGCCTCAACCTCGACATCGGTGGCGCCCGGGTCTCCGCGACCGGTTACAGCTCCGTCACCAACATCACCGTCCGAAAGCACGGGTTCGTCGACATCAGCCTCGATGACATGGTCAAGCTCCGCACCATCAACGAGGACATCGCTGCCTTCCTGGCCGCCGCGTCGCGCGCGAACGTCTGCCAGCTGGTCGCGGGATTCCCCGCCGCGGGCAAGACCACCTTCGTCCGCGCTCTCACCTCTGAGGTGCCGCCGGAGGAGAAGATCACCACGATCGAAACCGAGCGTGAGCTGTACCTGCACAAGCTCCCGGAGCGACACTGGCAGGTCCAGGACCTCCAGTACGTCCCGCCGCAGGCCGCCGGCGCTGACAGCGCAGCGGGCATCACCCTGGAACAGTGCCTCGACGACGCCCTCCGCGCCAGCACCGAGCGCATCATCTTCGCGGAGATCAAGAGCATCGAGGGCCCGATCGCGCTCAAGACCATGCAAGCCGGCAAGGGCTCGCTCTCCACGATCCACTCCCGCAGCGCCGACGACGCCATCCACCGTTTCGCTGACGTCCTGATGAGCGAGCTCGGACTCTCCGATGACACCGTCCCGCTGCGGCAGATCGGGCGCAGCCTCGACCTGATCCTCTACATCGAGACGATCTGGATGCCGAATGGCACCCGTCGCCGGATTGTCACCGAGGTCACCGAGGTGCGCCTCAACGACCAGCACCAGCCGATGGCCAAGCCGCTGTTCCTCTACGACGCCGCCACCGACAGCTGGACTACCCCGGAGGAGCCGACACGGGAACTCGCAGCGCGACTCCACCGCGCCGGCTACCGCTGGCCGCACCGGAAGGGGCTCGCATGACCCTCGCAGCACTTGCCGCCGCGGGCCTGATGGGCGGCATCATCATGGCCGTCATGTACTTCCGGCCCGGTCCGGAGAAGCCCGCACGTGCACCGAAGCCCACGCTCGGCCAGCGCTGGAACGCTCTCAGCGAGGGCACCCGGCAGCGCCTCATCATCGGCGCCGTCCTCGGCCTCCTCCTCGCCTTCCTGACCAAGTTCCCGGTCCTCGTCGTCGTCGTGCCCGCCGCCCTCGTGTGGCTCCCGCTGCTGCTCAGCAACCCGCCCACCAAGGAGCGCGACCTGATCGTCGCCCTCGAGACCTGGGCGCGAGCCCTCGCCGCGGGCGTCGGTGCGAACAAGTACACGCTCAAGGACGTCATCGGCGTGACCCGCGGCAGCGCCCCCGGGATCCTCCAGGGCCCGGTCGACCGTCTCTACGCACGGATGATGTCGACCTGGACCGTGAAGGACAGCCTCCGGAAGTTCGCCGACGAGCTGAACAGCCCCGCCGCGGACGAGGTCCTGATCGCGCTCATCCAGGCTGCGGAGTTCAACGGCGGCGGCCTCGAAACAGCGCTGAAGGGCATCGCCGAGAACCTGCACGTCGCATCGAAGAACATGCTCGAGGTCGACGTCGAGCGGGCCAAGGCCCGAGACACCATGCGCATCATGGCCGTGTTCATCGGTGCCACCGTCGTCTACCTCGTCTTCTTCGGCGGATCCGGTCAGCTCGACTTCTACCGCACCCCGCTCGGCGTGATCGCGATGCTCATCGTCCTCAGCGGATTCGTCGGCCTGATGATCTGGGCCAAGGCGATCACCCGGGTGCGCCCCGAACCGCGCATCCTCATCCAGAGCACCAGCGGAGGGCAGGAATCATGACGGTCACCTGGCTCACCATCCTCCCCGGCCTGCTGTTCGGCATCGCGCTCGGCATGATCGTGCTCGCGTACGCCCCTCAGACTGTGCGCACCAGCGACGCGCTCGCCCGCCTCGGCGAGGCCTCCGTGAGCACCGCGGGCCCCGCGATGAAACTGACGCGCTGGGATCGCGTCGGCAGCTGGCTCGCCCAGCACCTGCCCGCCATCAAGTTCCTCGCCCCGCCGACCAAGGACCTCGACCTGCTCGAGATGTCGGTCAGCTACTTCTACGCGTCCAAGGCCAAGGCAGCCCTGTTCGGATTCGCGGCACCCCTGGTCCTCCCGATCTTCTGGCAGCTGGTCACCGGTCAGCCCTCCGCGATGCTTCTCGCGCCGAGCCCGATCTTCGCGATCGTCCTCTGGTTCTCCGTAGACACCAACGTGAAGGCACGCGCCGCGAAAGCCCGGCAGGAAGTCACCCGCTTCATGGGCGTCTACCTGCAGACCGTCGCCGTCGCGCTCCTCGGGAACACCACCCCCGACACCGCGCTCAGCGAGACCGCTAACCTCTCCGACTCCTGGGTGTTCAAGCGCCTGCGCCGCGAGTACGCCGCCGCCGACCTCACCCGCATCAGCAAGTGGGATGCGCTGGAGAACCTCGGCAAGCAGCTCGACGTCCCACCGCTCGTCGAGCTCGGCCGCACGATGCGCATGTCCGAAGCGCACGTCAGCCTCCGTGAGCAGCTGCTCGCCTCCGCCGATCAGCTGCGCGACGAGGTCGCCGCAGCGACCAGGAAGGACGCGGAGCGCGTCACACGACGCGCGACCGTCCCCGTCTACCTGACCCTGGCCGTCCTGATCGTGCTCACGCTCCTACCGTCCATCGCCAACCTGTTCCTCCACCAGTAACCACACGAAAGGAATCACCATGAATGAGATCCCCGCATGGGCAGCCTGGATGATCGGCGGCATCGTTGTCGTCGGCATCATCGTCGCCGCGGTCACCGCCTGGGCCCCCGGGTTCATCCAGGGACTGCTCCCGCACTGATGTTCACCCGAATCCGACAGCAGCAAGAGCGGCTCCGCGCACTCCTCGCCCGTGACGAGGGGTGGGCGGGAACGGCCATGCTCTTCATGGCGACGCTGCTCTTGCTGCTGATCGGATTCCAGACCGCCTGGTGGTTCGCCGGCTACAACGTCGCCCAGACCGCCGCACAGGCCGCCTACACCGACAGCCGCGCCTACCAGGCGCCCGCCGACGCAGGCAAGAACACCGCGGAGCAGCTCATCGCCAACACCAGGCAGACGCTCCGCAACCCCAGAGTCACGATCATCCGCGGAGCAGACACCGTCACGGTCACCATCACCGGGAACGCCGTCGCGCTCCTCCCCGGAATCGAACCCCCGCCAGTCACCTACACGATGACCGGCCCGATCGAGAAGTGGGTGCCGGCACCATGATCGCTCGCATCCGACGCCTCCTCCGCGGCGAGCGCGGAGGTCTCGAAGACGTGCCCGGCTGGGCGATGATGTGCCTCGTCGCGATCGCGCTCATCAGCTTGATCGCGCTGCTCGGCCGCGGCGCGGCGATCAACAACAGCGTGCAGGCTGCGGCGTTCGCCGCCGCGCGCGACGCGTCGCTCTCTCGTGGTGGGGATGCTGTTCCGCACGCGATCGCCGCGGCGAACACCTCGCTCTCCGGGAACGTGACCTGCCAGTCCTTGAACGTGCAGATCGGCGGCAACGGGCTCCACACGGGTCTCGGCCAGGCCGGTACCGTCTCCGCGACGATCACCTGCGTCGTCTCCTACGGCGACCTCGTCTTCCCGGGCTGGAGCCTCCCGGGCACGTTCACGGTCACCAAGACCGAGCACTCGCCCGTCGATCCCTACCGAGAGAGGTGATCACCCTATGAAGTTCGTCCCCATGTTCGCGCTGATCTTCGTCGCGTTCTTCGTCATGGCCGGCATCGTCGTCGACGGCGGGGGCCAGTCCCAGACCGTGCAGCAGGCGCTCTCGATCGCCCAGTCCGCTGCTCGAGCAGGCACCAACGCTGCTGCAGGCACCAGCGTCAACGGTGATGCGTTTGACCTGTCCGGGCCCATGGCCGTCACCGCCGCCCAGAACTACCTCGCTTCCGCGGGCGTCCGTGGGACTGCCCGCGTGGCCGGCGACACCGTCACCGTCACCGTCGACATGACCTACAGCCCGCATATCCTCAAGATCGCGGATATCCCCATCCACGTCACCAGGTCCGCACGACTGATCGGAAACTGACATGACCCGCCGTACCGCCACCACCATCACCGTCACCACGCTCGCCGTGTTCGCGGTGCTCGGGCTGACAGCGTGCGACCCGGGCGCACCCAAGCCGACTGGTAGCAACACGCCCTCTCCGACGGTTTCCAGCTCGCCGACTGCATCGGCGAGTGATCGTCCCATGCCGCCCCAGGCAGATGCGCCTAAGACGTCGGACGAGGCCATCGCTGCAGCGGCCAAGACCTACCACGCGTACCTCGACGCCCAGCTTCCGTTCCTGAAGGATCTGACACTCGGTCCCCAATACCTCAGCGGGTACGTGCTGCAGGGGAGCCCGGAGTGGCAGTCGCTCAACGACACGGTCGATCAGCAGAAGGAAGCTCCCATCGTGTCCGGTGGCCCTGCGGTCTTCACGCCCAATGACGCGATGTCGGTGGCCGTTCCGGCGACCAGCTCTAAGACCGGTCAGAAGCTCGATTTTGGCGCAGTGAGCCTCTACGGGTGCTCCGACAACACGAAGATCACGTTCAGGAACACGTCGATTCCCAAGGGATCGTTCGCCGCGAAGGCCGTGCTCGTATATGTCGCAGATGCACATGCATGGATGGTGCAGGAATCGCGATCCATGCGTCCCACAGACGGTGAGGCGATGCCGCAATGCTGATGCTCAAGAGGATTGGAGCTGCCGTCGGCGCAGCGCTTCTCGCGATCGGGATTCTGGTACTCGGCGTCGCTTCTCCCGCGCTCGCCAACAACTGCTGGATCGACCCAATGACCGGAAAGACGGTGTGCGACGTCGTCGTGACGAACCCAGGAGATCCGGGAACATCGAACCCGGGGCCAGGTGCGGGGCCTGCGGACTTCACGCCCGGACCGACGAAATGTGTCGACAACTACGCGAAGCCCGCTCCAACTGAGATCCCGTGCAATGTTGGGGATTCGTGGTTCGACAACGAGCGCCAGTGCTACTGGTCCCTCGACGATCCACAGGGCCCGACCACAACACACGATCCGTCAACAGGAGCGTGGTACACATGCACGTTCACTGCATCAAGGTGCCCCCCAGCCGTGGGCTGCTTTAGCGTGCCCGTCTGGCGGACGACTCCTCCCCCCGGGATCAACCGGTACACGCCCGCGCAGGCGGCTGCAGCACTCGCCAGGACCTTTGTGTTGTCGCCGATCGAGATCGGCATGGCGCCGGAGCTGAAGGTCCACTCGGACGATCCGGCCGGGACCGCACCGTATCGGCGCACGTGGGTCGGGATCCCGGTCTGGTTGTGGGTGAACAACCCGACGCCGAGCTCGTGGGGGCCGCAGTCCAAGACTGCGACGCTCGGCGGGGTCACGGTGACCGCGAACGCATCCGTGCAGTCGCTCTACTGGAACTCCGGCGATGGCCAGAACGTCACCTGCGGTGCAGGGACACCGTTCAACGCCGCGGCGTACGCGAACCAGGCGGCCGTGGATTCCCCGACGTGCGGGATCCGGTACCAGCACACGACCAAGGGCGGCACGTTCACGGTCACCGCGACCACGAGCTGGGTCGTCCAATGGACAGGTGGCGGGCAGTCGGGGCAGATCCAGATGCCCACGACGACGTCCACCACAGACGTTAGGGTCGGTGAGCTGCAGTCGGTGAACGTCACGACGACGGGCGACACCTACAACTAAGGAGACAGCCAGCATGAAGAAGCTGCTCGCAGGCCTCGGATCCCTGATCCTGATCCTCGCCTGGGTGATCGGGTTCCCTGTTGTGCTCTTCCTGCTCGCCGGGAATCCGTTCCCGACCGCCGCGCAGTGGAACGCGATCGTCACGCTCACGCCCGACTACGGCAACATCATCCTTTTCACGAAGGTGCTGCCGCTGCTTCTCTGGGTGATCTGGGCGGCGTTCACGGCCCCGTTCCTCGTCGAGCTTTTCGCCTCGTTCCGGGGTGTCAAGACCCAGAAGAAGTTCCGCGCGACGCGCTGGCAGCAGAACCTCTCCGCGGGCCTCATCGGCGCCGTGGCGCTCACCTTCGCCGGTCTCGGCGGTCTCAGCGGCGCGGTGCCGGCGAACGCGGCGACCGTGCAGTCAGTATCGGCAGGCACGGCCGCATCGGCGCCGGTGGTGCGCACCCCGATCCAGCAGACGCCGGTGCAGCAGCAGGCCCCGCCCACCGTGCACGACGAGCAGGTGACCGTGCAGGAAGGCGACACCCTCTTCGGGATCTCCGAGCGCATCACCGGGGACGGCAACAACTACCCTGAGATCGTCGATGCCACCCAGGGGGTGCAGCCCGACGGCCAGACCCTGACGGATCCCGATCTCATCCAGCCGGGGTGGGTGGTGAACGTGCCGGTGGCGGACGCAGCGGTGCCCACCGCGCCCGCACCGGCCCCTACGACCCCGGCGCCGGCGCCGCAGACCTCCACCTCGTCTCCGGGGGCCGACGCACCCGTAACCCACCCCCCGGGGGGTGCGGTCGACGGAGGATCTGCGAGCGCTGGCGTCGGCTCTTCCACCGCAGCGACAGCTGCCCCCGAGTCGCCCGTGCCCGCGCCGTCGGCGCCGGCAGCAGCCGAGCGGCCCGCGCCGCAGGCGGTCGCGCCGGTGACGGAAGAGGCCGATCAGGGCATCGACTGGTCGGTGCCTTTGATGACCGCCGGCGGCATCGGTGGGCTGCTCGCGGCCGGACTGATTTCCGCTCTCAGTATCCGTCGAACACAGCAGCGGAGACGGCGCGCGGCGGGGGAGCGGATCGCGCTTCCTGCGGGTGAGGCGCAGCAGCTGGAGCTCGAGATGGAGTACGTCTCGGATCCGACGTCGGTCGACGACGTGGACAACGCTCTGCGGACACTCCAGGCGTGGGCAGAAGAGACCGGCGCGGATCTGCCGGAGCTCGTGGCCGTGCGGATCGCGGACGAGGAAGTCGCGCTGTACCTCGCGGGCCCCGCGGATCTGCCAGATCCGTTCGAAAGCGTGTCAGAGGACGGGACCGCGTGGATCGTCCGCCCGGGTCGCGCAGTCGCCCCGGAGCGCCCGACCGTGTCGCCGTACCCGGCGCTCGCGACGATCGGCACCGACGCGAACGGCGGCTTCCTGCTGCTGGATCTTGAGCAGATCGGGTCGCTGAACGTGAACGGCGACGACGAGATCGCCGTCGGGATGCTGAACGCGCTCGCCTCCGAACTCGCGCTGAACCCGTGGTCTGAGGACATCCAGGTGACGCTCGTCGGGATGGACGAGGCCCTCGCGCGGAAACTGAACCGAGCACGGATCCAGCAGGTCGCTGACGTCCCCGCGTTGGTGCGGAACCTGCGCGCGGACATGGAGGACCGGCGTGAAGCGCTGGACTCGTACGGGGTCGGTGGTGTGCTCGAGGCGCGGACGCGGGCGACGGATATGGAGTCCTGGGCGCCGCACATCGTGATCCTCGCCGAGCCGCCCGTCGGTGCGCTGCGCGACGAGCTCGCAGCGCTGGTGGAGCGCATGCCTCGCCTCGGCATCGCGACGGTCTCGCACGGCGACCCGCTCGTCGACGGCGCGACCATCAACGTCCGGTCGTCGCTGGACGCCGAGTACTGCAGCGGTGGGTCCATGCCGCCGATGCCGTTCCGCCCCCAGATCCTCGCAGGCAAGGAACTCGACGCGGTCCGCGAGCAGTTCGCGATCACCGAGCAGGCGGGACACCCCGCCGACCTCGTCGCCGAGCACCCGCAGGCGCCAGCGGCCGTCGTCGCCGAGTCCGAGCCCGAGACGGTGCCCACGGACGATGCCGCCACGCCCGCGGCTGAGACCGAGGCCGAAGCTCCCGCGGTCGACGCCGCTCCCGCAGTCACCGCCGCCACCGACGTCGAGCCCGCGGCTGCTGCCGCGGCCGAGGTCGATGCGGATCCGGCTGTGGTCGTGCCGGACTGGCCGGCGCCGATGATCCGCCTGCTCGGCCCCGTCGACGCCGAAGGGATCGCGGACGCGGAGGCCCTGCCCGGCCGCGGCCTGGAACTGCTCGCGTTCCTGCTGCTGCAGAACGGTCCGGTGCAGGGGTCGTTCGTGCAGTCTCAGCTCTGGCCCGACAAGTACGACCCCAAGAACGGCAACGCGCGCACGCTCGCGAAGCAGGTCCGCGCAGCGCTCGGCCACGACCCCGAGGGGAACCCGCTCCTGCCCGAGGGGCGCGCCGCGGACGGCTTCCGGGCTCACCCCGCGATGACCACCGACTGGCACATCTTCTGCCGGCTCATCGGTCCCGACCTCAAGACGACCAGCAACGAGAACCTGCTCGCCGCGGTGCGGCTCGTGCGCGGCGTCCCGTTCGCCGGCGTCAAGCGGCAGCGCGGCTGGTGGACCTGGCAGCGCAACTGGGAAGAGACGATGCGTCAGGCGATCGTCGACGCCGCGGCCGAGCTCGCACACCGCGCCCTCGGATCCTCCCGGTTCGACGACGCCCGCACCGCGGCACGCGCTGCGCAGGCCGCGGACCCGCTCGTCGAGACCGGCTGGCGACTCGAGATCGAGACCGCCATGAAGGCCGGCGACGCCGACGCCTTCAACCGCGTCGTCGAGGAGATGTACGAGCGCATCGGCACCGACACCGAGCTCGACGACGAGACCGTCGAGCTCATCGACGCCGCACACAAGGTCCTGCCCGGACTCAGCTGATGACGAACATCCAGAGCAGCATGGAGTCCGCGGTCGAGCGCCAGGTGGTGGCTCGCCCGCGGCACCCGCTGCTCTGGGCGCTCGCGCAAGGCACCGGCATCGGCCTCCTCCTCGCCCCCGTCCGCTACTGGCAACCCGCCGTGTTCCCCTGGGCACTTCTCGTAGGCCTCACCGTCGCCCTCGCCGTCGTCGCCGTGATCGATGAGACCACCCGCCGGATCCCCAACACGCACACCGCCCTGCTGCTCGCAGCAGGAGCCGTCCTCACGATCCAGACCGCGGTCCTGAACAGCCCGACGGCGGCGCTCACCTCGGTGGCGGCCGCGGCCGGCGTGGCCGTCTTCTACGGGATCGGCGCAGCCCTCCACTGGTGGGGGATGGGCGACGCGAAGCTCGCCGGCACGACCACGCTCCTCGTCGCCACCATCGCAGGCCCCCTCGCCGCGTACCTCGTACCGGTCGCGATCGTCATCAGCGCCGCCCGCATCCTCATCCGCCAACTCAGAGGACTGCCCACCACGCACCCGCACGGAGCAGCGATCGCCGCCGGCGCGATCCTCGTTCTCTTGCTCGCGGCCCTCAGCGGCCGGTGAATGGAGCCTGACGAGATCTGATCGTCAGTGCAACGGCCGTTGCACAAGCTCTATCGTCCGACGAGCCGTTGGACGATAGATGACTGGATAGGGGAAGACCATGGACGCTGCTCTGAACGCCAAGGGTGAAGTAGTCACGATCGACCAGGTGCGCGGACTCGCTGTGTTGCCGGATCTCTGGTGCCCTGGCGAGCTGCGAGACGGCTCCGAGTGCGGCGCCAAGGCGTGGGCGACCTCCCTGCAGAGCACGAAACGCGCGGCCGCCTTCGCCGCCCACCATCGCGACGGATGCGACGAGGGGTCGGGGCGTTCAAAGGACCGCCCCGGCGATGCAGGGCACGACTACCCGCAGGGCACTCGACCGACCCGTTGGCGAATGCGCATCGGGGACGCTGAGCCCTCCACCGGCCCCGACGGGAGACGGCGCCCCGATCCGAAACGCCCCGGCTGGCTGACCCGCCGCTATCGCACCGACCCGAGCGAAGGGCAGGCGGACACCGCCGACCAGCGCTCGTTCTCGACGATGCTCGTCAACCTGCTGGCCGGCACGATGCCCGCGGACCTCGAGCTCGTCATCGGCGGACGGGAACCCATCCCCGCCGCGCAGGTCATCGTGCACGCACGAGAAGCTGCGAGCGCTGCGCGGCTCCACACGGACGTGATCATCTGGGGCAAGGTTGTCGGGTACACGCGCACCCCATGGGATGGACTCATGTTGCGCCTCGAGGACGCAGCTGACCGTGTCGCGATCCTCGTCGACAAGAAGAGCCTCATCCGGCTGAAGATCGCCGACGCTGACACGCTCGTCGGTCGTCATGTGATTGCCTTCGGCCGATACACGCTCCCGGAGAGCTCTCGGTGGCCGCATGTGCGCGCTGAGCATGCGTCCGTGGCGTTCAACCCCCGTGTGCTGCGCCGGCGCCGGTAGGTGCCGGTCTGAGGCTGTCCACGGGGTGGTCGTCGTCGGGCGCAGGCAGGCTCGGGGCGTTACCGAAGCATGATCGGCCCTGGCCAGACGGGCTGTCGCCGTCGAGCGGGTGTAGCGCTCATCGGAGATCGAAGGGTTCCTGCGCGCGCCGGGCGTGCTCCACCGAATCGGCCCGGACGCGGCCGAGCCGGTAGCAGCCTCGCCTGGTATCTCAGAGCGCGCTGACGCGCTCTGCGGACGTCGACGGTGGCTTCTAGGCTGGCCTGATGCTGATCGGAACCATCCGCCCTGACGAGAGCCGCACGATCACCGTTCAGGGTGAGGAGCTCGACGAGATCCAGGCGCTCGTCGCCGCGCAGACCCCCGCGGGGTGGGAGATCATCAGTGCGCCGGTCGCCATGGCGAAGAAGGACACGATCCTGACCGCTGAGGCGACAATCGCGCGGCGCGATGGGTTGCAGGAGATCGAAGGGGTCGACCTGGAGGACATCCGCACGCGTGTGCCTGTCGGCTTCAAGCTGATCGCGGTCCGCGCAGCCTGAGCCGCGTGCAGCGCCGCCCTGGTTATCGGGTTACAGGCCGGTTGGCCAGGTGAGGCCGTGCAGCTGCATCGCGTCGCGGAGGTCGGGATCGTCGAGGTCGACGAGATGGGACTCGTGGTCGGTGATCCGTCGGCTGGAGGGTTCGTCACCGGGACGTTCGAAGATCGCCCACATCCCGAGCTCGTCGCCGTGTCGGGACGCGAATCTCACGCCGTCCACGAGCGGGGTGCCGTCCTCGTCGACGAGGGCGTAGAGGTGGCTGGCAAGCTTCTGGGTGAGCTCCCGCGGATGGGCGCTCTTCACCGCGGCCGCGTCGAAATCGGCCAGGCCTAAGCGTCGAGCCGTGTCCAAGAACAGCGGGCGCAGTGCTGCGATGGTGCTGGCGGCGCGGACATCTGCGAATGCGCCGATGAGGCGTGCGCTCGAGCGCATCTTGGCGCGGATCCAGTCGGGGTCAACGACGCCGGCGGGAGGGACGGGGAACTCGTCGGCGTCTTCGGGGTCCTCGCTGATGTCGGCGAGAAGGTCCTGCCAGCTGGGGCGGTCCGGGCGGAGGAACGCGAGGATCTCGACATAGCAGCTGTAGGCGGAGTCGGCGGCGTAGATGGTGCGGAAGACCTGGCCGTGATCGTCCCAACGTTGCCCGCCGGCGTACTGATGATCGATCCACGCCCAGGGGTCCGGGGCGCGGCCGACGCGCCAGATGCGCGCGCCGACCGCGGGGACGACGGAGATCTCCGGAGCGATGGTCACGCGCCGACGAACAGGTTGGCGGCGCTGAGAACGGCGGCGTGGGCCTGCTCGGTGGGCTCGTCACGGAGTACCCGCGCGGGAGACCGGTCGCCGAGCTGCGGGTTCATGCCCTGGAACCAGGGTGCGACGATGCCAGCCCCTTCGCTCTGTTCGATGAGGCGCACGATTCGGTAGGCCAGGCGCAGCGTCTGCACCGCGCTCGGGGAGGGCTTACGGGTGCCTTCGGCCCATTCGCGGACGGCGCGGGTCTCGGTGACGCCAGCGATGTATGCGACGAGCTTGGCGCCGAGCGTGCGGCGCAGCTCGTCGACCAGGCCAGGAACGTCGTGCCGGATCGACTCGTTGTAGGCGCTGAGCTGCGTCATCTCGATCGTTGTCATGGCGATCATCCTTCCATCTCACCGATAACAACAGTGTAGATCACACCTTTAATCCCATCTAGAAAACCTAGGAGCTTGGAGGAGCCGCTGGAACCTCGCATCGCATTGACGTGCGCCGTGGAAGATTTCGCCGTGGATTTGTCCACTCCAGGCTGCGGAGAGCACCCCTCGTAGGTGAAGGCACAGATCGTGCCTCGCCGATGTGGGGATCGCGATGACGTGTGGGGACGACGAGCTGTCGAGCCGTGGGGGCCTGTCAGCCGAACGTGTAGAGCTGCAGCTCGTTGAAGGCGGCCATGAACGCCTTCCGGTCGATCGAGTAGCGGCTGTGGTGGCCGCGTCGTTCGCCGGGCGGGTCGACCACCAGGTAGCCGATGTCTTCGATCGTGCGCAGACCCGTCTGGGCGCTGTTGCGGCTGAGGCCCGTCGCCTTCATTACCTCGCCGATCGTCGACTCCGGCTTCGCCATCAGGAAGCGGGCGATGTCGAGGCGGACAAGCGACATCATCTTCTGCGCGCGGACAGCCTCCGCCGGCATCTCCGGGGACGGTTCACGCAGCACTGGCACTTGTCCATTGTGCCCGTCGTTGGTCGGTTCCATGGCGACTCCCTTGATTTTGCAAGCCTCGCGAACACATACTACGTTGCTAAGAGACGTACCGGAGACATCTGGGGTCATGTGCTCGCGTCGAAAAAAAGTCGCGGAACACGCGTAATGGTTCCGCGCCTGCTACGTCTCTAAGAGACGGAGCTACTACCTGCGAATGCAGATTGGGGTTATGAACAAATGCTGAAGTTCGAAGAGTCGGTCGACACGACTCGGAAAAGAAGGTTCCCGCTGCCACTGGCTGCGGGAGTGCTGGCTGGGGCAGTGGTTGTCGGTGGGCTCGTCATGGCCCCAGCGACCATCGCGCCGGCATCGTCCGCTAGCGCGGTGGTGTCGCAGGGGCACGGGGTGCAGGGCACGTACGGTCACATCGGCTCCGTGTACGAGTCGAGCACCGGCCAGTACGTGTACTGCCTGGACTCGTCGCTGACGGTCCCGTTCGGTGAGGAGTCCGCGCCGAGCCAGGTCAGCTACGTGCCGGCAAACCCGAACGTGACCAACGCTGTCGACATGGGACCGGACGCCGCCGGCCGGGTCAACTACGTGATCTCCACGTGGGGTCAGACCACGGACGACCTGCAGTCGGCCGCGGTCTACATCACGGCGCTGGCCTATCAGAAGGGTGGCGGCTGGGGTGAGGCCGTCACCTACGCGGGCGGACGCCAGGACGTCATCGACCTCGCCTGGTCGATGTACCAGCAGTCGCAGGCGGTCACGATCGGCGGATCCGGCTCGGGCCAGGTCACCGGCAACGGCGTTCTCACCGTCGACCCGCAGAACAACTACAAGGGCACCGTCAACATCAACGGCACCGCTGGTGCCAACGTGACGATCACGCTCACCAACGGCGTCTTCGACTCGACGGGCACGAACACGCTCACCAACGCGACGTCGAACACCGACTACGCGATCCACGGCGTCCCGCCCACCGACGACGGCGCCCCGTACAAGATCTCCGGCACCTTCACCCTGAAGGCCGGTTCCGGCTCCGTCTGGCCGGCGTCGATCAACCTGTACACGTACAGCGAGGGCGCGCAGCGCATGGCTGGCGCCCTCGGCCCGGTGAGCACCGAGCAGACCATCAACGGCAGTTTCAGCGACCCGGACAGCCGCTCCACGGTGTTCCTGCCGATCGTGAAGACCACCGCGGTCCAGTTCGTGAAGAAGGGTGAGAAGTTCACCGACCAGTGGAACTTCGGCACCCAGCCGGACGCGAAGGGCCTGGACAACGGCTGGTACCAGTCGCCCACGTCCGGCAACTACGCCCAGATCCCCGCCGACGCAGTGATCTACGGTCCGTTCAAGGAGCAGCCGGCCGAGGCGCCCGATGCCCCTGCCGGAGCTCCGGTCGCGGCTCACGCGAGCATGACCACGGACCTGAAGATCGGTCCGACCAAGCCCTACACGGTGACGTCGGACGAGGTGGCGAAGGAGTCCGGCTACTACGTGTGGCAGACCTCGATCACCGACGCCAAGGTGAAGGACCTCTTCAAGCCGCTGATCCCGAGCCCGTACAGCTGGAAGGACGCGTTCGGTCAGACGGTCGAGTCGTCGATCGTTCCGATGACGATCACCGGCTCCACGAAGGTCACCACCCCTGAGGTCGCGCTCTCCGGTGTCCCCGGCGACTCGGCCTCGATCGTGAACGACGGGATCTGGCTGCAGAACGGCGGCAAGAACATCGACGTCACCGTGAAATGGGACGCGTACTGGGACAAGACGATCGACGGCCCCAAGCAGGTGCCGGCGTCGCAGATCCCCGCGGACGCGGTCAAGCTCGGCACGGTCACCCAGAAGGTGAACAAGCCCGGCGACATCAAGACGCCCGACACGGCCGAGGCTCTCGGTTTCACCGCTCCCGCAGCGGGCACCGGATCCATCGTGTGGGTCCTGCACATCGACGCAGCCGACAACGCCGGCATGGTCGAGGACTGGTCCGACGACTACGGCGTCCCGAGCGAGATCCAGAAGATCGCACAGCCGACGACGAAGACCCAGGCCACGCCCGGCGCGAAGCCCGGCACCGACACGAAGGACACCGCCGAAGTCGACGGCACCCTGCCCGCGAACGGGGCCGAGCTCACGTTCCAGCAGTACGAGGTACCGATGGTGAAGGACACCTCCGGCAAGTGGGTCATCAACGCCCCCAAGGGCACCGCCGCCGGTGACCTTTCCTGGGTGTGCACCGCTGACAACGAGAAGTACTCGAACGTCGGCAAGGGCCAGGTCATCGTCAAGACCGGCAAGTACGACTCCCCGAACGTGAAGATCACCGAGGGCAAGAAGTACCTGTGGGTGGAGAAGCTGTGGTCCGTGCCGGCCAAGCCAGGCGACAAGCCGCAGCTGATCGCTGAGGGCAAGTGCGGCGTTCCGACCGAGACCACGTTCGGCCTCATCGTCACCACGCAGGCGCAGACCAGCGACGCGAACTCGCCGACCCCGACGCTGCACGACACCGGCGTCATCACCGGCTACGTGCCCGAGGGCGGCAAGGTCGTCGTCGACGCGTACCGCGGCGAGCAGTGCACGGCGGACACCAAGATCTGGACCTCGAAGGACATCGCCCTCGAGGGCGGCTACTTCCCCGACGGGTTCAAGTTTGAGACGGACACCTTCAAGGCCGAGTCGTCCTACACCGCCAGCACGGTGAGCTTCTGGGAGAAGGTCTACGACGCATCGGGCCGCCTGGTCGCGCAGGGCGGCTGCAACATGCCCGGCGAGACCGTGCCCGTGAAGGCCGCGGAGATCCCGCTGGTCCACACGGGTGGCGACGTCGCCCCGTGGATCGCCGCCGGATCCGCGGTCATCCTGCTGGCTGCTGCCGGCATCTACCTGGTCGCGCGCCGCCGCGACCAGCGCGAGACCAGCACCGACTGATCTCGTCACCTGACGGGAGGCCCCTGGACCCCAGCCAGGGGCCTCCCACCCCGCCGCACACCGACCAGAACGAGAGGACGACGCCATGACCAGCACCACCACAGCGCGGACGCAGAGGCGTCGCGTCCGGTCGACGGTCCTCACTTGGGCGTGCGGTACCGTCGCCGCTCTCGCTCTCCTCATCGGGGCAGTGGCGTTGTTCGCCCCGTCGACAGCCGAGTACGTCTACGGCCAGGCCAAGACCGGTGCGCAGAGCGCAATCGGCCAGGCCCTCGCCCCGATCGTCGACGCGACGCCGACGATACGGCTCGGCGGGACAGGCGACCGCGCATCGTTGAACGACTGCGACGGGTCGTTCACAGGGATGACGTCGTACGGCTCGGAGATCCCGACGGTGTACGCCGCACACAACAATTGCGGCGGCGACGTGCTGCTGCCATGGCAGCTCGGGCAGCGGGTGAACGTCGTGGACGAGAGCGGCACGACCCGCGCCTACACGGTGATCGACATCCGCACCGTCCCGAAAACGTGGGGGACCGTCCAGGACCTGGTAGGCATCAAGGGCGCCTTCGCTCTGCAGACCTGCTTCTACGGCGAGAACCTCATGAAGTTCGTGGGCCTCACGCTCGCGACATGACTAGCCCCCGGGGCTCCTCACCTTGTTCCTTCCAGAGGGGCCCCGGGCTATCGAACAGGACCGCGACGACGCGGCGCCGGAAGGAACACCACGACATCAGCCCATTGGAAGGAACACCATGAGCGAGACCACCACGACACCGGATACGGGCAAGAGCTCGCCGCGGCGCAAGATCTGGATCACCGTCGCCGCGGCCGCCGTCGTCGCCGCGATCGGCATCCCCGCCGGCGCGTTCGCGTACAGCGGGTACCAGACCCAGCAGATCACCGCGGCCGCGACGAGCGCCTTCCAGGCCGCTCAGAGCGCGCACGACGCCGCGGTCGCCTCTGCGACGAAGACGCCGGCGCAGGCGGGTGCGGCGAAGCAGCTGCTCGAGACCGTCTACGTGCCGGCCGGTGCGCTGGTGCAGTCGCACCCGACACTGTTCTCCCCCGAGTCGGCGAAGGCTCTCAAGGCCGACACGGACGCGTTCGCCGCGCTGCTGAAGAGCGGATACGTGGCCGACAAGGACAAGACCAAGCCAGGCACCTGGCAGCTGCAGAAGCCGGTGGATGTGCCGCTCACCCTCAAGCAGGCGATCGCGAAGTACCTCGAGTCGGACCAGGCGCGCGCGCGAGCGACGAAGGCCCTCAAGGACAGCGGCGCGGCGAACGCCGCCGCGACCGAGCGCAACGCCCTGGTCGTGAAGGACCTCGACGACGTCCGTGCCGCGTTCGAGAAGGATCTGAAGGCCGCGGCCGCGTCCGCGCCGAAGCTGAAGGACCCGTACGTGGCGACCGTGCCCAAGGGGTCCGCTGACGCGCAGGCCATGCTCACGAAGACGCTCACTGGCCTGCAGCCGGTGGAGAAGGGCACGTTCACGCCGGACGCGAAGACCACTCTGCTGACGGTGTTTAAGGCGTACACCGACGCGGCCGACGCGCTGAAAGCGTCGAACGACCAGGTCGTGGCCGCAGAACAGGCCGCCGCGCAGCAGGCGGCCGAAGAGGCTGCCCGCCAGGCCGCTGGTGACAGCGGATCCTCCGGCGACGGGGGCGGCTCATCCGACGGAGGCTCCTCTGATAGCGGATCGGGCGGATGGAACGGCGGCGGCGGATCCGGTGGAGGCGGGTCGACCGGAGGCGGCGGTGGCGGCGGTGGCGGCGGATCCACAGGTGGCGGTGGATCCGGTGGCGGAACCTCCGACCCGGGCCCGCACGGCACGATCCTCGCGACCGGTGAAGGCTGCGGACCGGGGAGTGGTTCCGGCGGTGTCGTGGGGCCGAACAACTGGTCCAGCAACATCGTCGTCCCTGCGAAGGCATCCTCGTACTGGCCGATCGACGGCGAATACGGCGTGAACTGGTACGCCGGATACCGCTGCGCCGACTTCTGACCATGACAACCAGCCTCAGCCGATCTAGCGACTGAGCTCACGACTCCGTGGAACCCCCAATCCACGGCTCCCCGAGGGGGCCCGCCGCGATCCGACCCAGCGGACGCAGCGCGGGCCCCCTCCTCTCTGCGCGCCGGCAGGAGCCCATCAACCGGGAACTTTTGTCCAGCCGAGCGCCCGTCGACCACCCCTAGTAGGTGAGAGCACAACTGCTGTCATCGCAGGAGGTCACCATGTCAATCGCCATCGCCCCAGCACCCGTGAACCGCGCCGTCACGCTGTCAACGCTGTGGGACCCGTCAACCGCCCCGCACGTGCAGATCATCGGCGCCAACGCCGTGCAGCGCCACGCAGCGATCCACCAGCTCCTCGCGACCAGCTGCCAACTGCACGGCGAACTCATCATCCCGGCCCCCGCATGGATGGCGCCCGGGGCGCACGTCGACGAGGTCGAGCGCACACTCGAGGAAGCGATCCAGATCCTCGACGCGCGACTCACATCCCCCGGAAAAGCCGTGCACGCCCTGACCGTCGTCATCGACGAGCGCCACATCATCGCCCGCGAGGCCCGGAACCCCCGCCAGCTCCAGCACATCGACGACGCCATCCGCCGGCTCGTGATCGACGGGCCCCGCGCCACCATGCACCTCATCGTCGGCGACATCGACCTCGACACCACCCTCGTCGACACGGCATGCACCATTGCCGTCGGCCCGCTCACCAGCAACGAGCGCGACGCGCTGGACACCGCCTATCCGGGCACGCACGCACCAGCCCTGGAGGACGGCGAGGCCTGGTTCTACCGAGCGGGCGGCACCCCTGCCCGGGTTCAGATCTGAGAGGCCGAGATGAACCACCAGAA
Organism: Microbacterium xylanilyticum; assembly: GCF_054654695.1. Classification (NCBI taxonomy): domain Bacteria; kingdom Bacillati; phylum Actinomycetota; class Actinomycetes; order Micrococcales; family Microbacteriaceae; genus Microbacterium; species Microbacterium xylanilyticum. The sequence goes on along the minus strand of NZ_BAAIEN010000001.1, from coordinate 34,235 downwards.
GTCGCAGCTGACAAGACGGATCGCCAACCTGCTACAGCGGAAAGGGAACAAGACGGTCGACGTCGCCCCGATGCAGGCCGAGTCGTCATCCGACGTCGAGGCGCAACGCGTTCACCAGCTGGTGCAGGGCTTGTTCGGGAAGAACGCGAGCTGTCTCGTCGAATGGAAGAGATCGCCACGCTCCGCGAAACCACTGGTCGCTCGCATCGAGGTCGAGTATCAGTTCACACCGAGGCTCGCCTACCCGTCCTACCGGGACTGGATCGCATCGCGGTTGGCCGCACACCTCGAGGGCGATTGGACCTCGGCGTGGGACGTAGACCACGACGTCGTTGCCTTCGAAAGGCGTCGCGCATCGTGATCGGCCGGACCCTCGGGCTGCTCGGCAAGCTCGCCGTGCTCGGCGCCGCCTACTACGCCGTGAGCAACGGCGCCCTCGCTCTCTTCGCCGCGAACCCTGGCGGCTGGCTCCACCTCCTCATCATCGGCCTGGGCTTCCTCATCGTCGCCACGTTCCTCATCCAGCTCCTGCGCCCCCACCCCGGCACGTACATCGCTGCAAGCGGCGCGATCGCACGAGCCGCAACCAAGGACGAGCTCCGCACCGAGGATGAGAGCCGACCGCGCCGAGCGCGTCATGAGGCGGGTCATGCTGTTGCGGCGGTGTGTCTGGGGATGGAGAGGGTTCGGGCGGATGTCCGCGTCGTTGGTGATCGGGGTGGCAATGTCTCGTATCAGTACCCGTTGACGGGGCGGCTGGTCGATACGGAGTATTCGCTGATCATGATCGCTCTCGCCGGTCAGGTCCTCGATCTGGCGGCCGGTCATCACGACGTCGGGGCGAGGGGTGACATCGGTCAGGTCACTGAGAGTGCGCTCACGATCGTCTCGGCCTGCGAGCACCCTTGCGCCTACCGTGGGCCGCTCACTCTGGATGCCCTGGTCAGTCAGGCGCGCGCCGATGTCGAGCGTCTCCTCGGCGACCAGGCGGAGGCTGTCGATCGCGTCACCACGGCGCTGCTGCAGCGGGACGCTCTCGACGCAGAGGAGCTGCTCCAGCTCGTCCGCCCCGAGGCGCCTCGGGGCGCGGGGCACGGGAGTGGTGCGGCTCCGGGAATGGGATCTTGAAGATGGGTTCGATCGAGCAGCTCGCCGGCCACGGTCACCACGGTGGTGGGCTCGGCGACATTCTCGCGGGGTGGGTCGCTCATGCCGCGATCTGGGACCTGGTGCGTCACCTCCCGTTGCCCATCGTGGTCGTCGTCGGAGTGGTCGCCGTTGGGGTGCTGTGGTTGCGGCGGCGAGCGTCTCGCAGGACCCGGTAGTCGAAGCGGGAGCCGTGCCGGCGGGGGCGATTTGTCCAGCAGGCGAGTACCCCGGGACCCCTTGTAGGTGAGAGCACCACTCGGGTGCTTCGTGCGAGGAGGTGCGGAGATGGACATCAGCTTCGAGGCGTACCAGGAGATCACTCTGCGACGACCAGGCAGACAGGGGGAGCTTCCGCTGGAATGGCGCCCCGTGCGCACGGCGCACTGCCTGCTCATCGGTGAAGACAGGGTGGAGCGTGCACGGCACATCACATCGATGGTCGCGGAGCTGCAGGACAGCGGCTGGAACGCGCTGTTCCCAAGCAGCGTCGACGACGCGGCCGCCGACATCCGTGTCGCCTACGACCTGATGGTGGATCGGTACTCGCGGATCGAGGAGCAGCGGGACTCCGACGGCGAACCGACACCGGTGGTCCTCGCCGTGAACGACTACATGGATCTCACCGGATCGATGGAGCTCGCCGCGATCATCGACTGCGGACGCAGCGCACGCGTACATCTGATCCTCGGCACCGACCGGTCCCTGTTCGCGGAGTTCCTGCCCACGCTTCGTGACGGGTTCGTGCACACACGCATCGACGCGACGCCCGCTCTGACCGGGGCTGTCCGATGAGCGCCGCGGCCGCTGCGGCGGAGGTAGGCGCGCTCGAGGCGACCGGGCTGCAGCTGCACGAGCAGATCCGTTTCGCTGGCGACAGGCGATGGTGGACGATCCGCGCCGTCGACGACGCGCACGCCGTTGTGACTCGGCAGGCCGCGTTCGAGCCCCGCGGAGTCGTCGTCTACACGATCGTCGCCCATGGCCAGGGCGTCCGCGGGCCCTGCAACAACCTCGGCGGCGGATGGACCTTCGAGCCGACCGACCTTGAGGGCAGCGCCGAGGACCTCCTGCACGCTCTGCGCGAGAGCTTCGACCACACGGACAGAGCAGACCTCCCCGAGCATCGGCGCAGCCGCATCTGGCGCGTCGAGATCTCGCGCCGCCGCAGCGTCCCGCTGTCGATCACCGATCGCCGGCCGCCTGCCGTGCACGGAGCAGGATCATGACCACCGGCCTCCTCGACGACGCCGTCGTCGCGTTCACCGACGCGTGGGATTCTGTCGAGGATCCGCACCTGCACGTGACCGGCCCGCACCGCACGGGACGCACCCACGGGCTCATCCGCCTGCTCCGCAGCTGGCAGCAGCACGGCGGAACGGTGCTCTGGCCCGATCCACACACGCCTGACGCGTCCGGTCTCTATCAGGCGTTCTTGATCGTCGCGGACGCGATCGCCATCCTCCACGCGCGCGCACGGAACCGTGAGGACGAACCCGACGCGACGTTCCCACCCGTGCTCGTCATCCTCGACGACTACGACAGGATCCTCCGCCTCGCCGAAGACGCCGCGCAGCTCGAGCAGCTGCGGCGCAGCGTCCGCCAGCTCATCCATGACGGCGCCCGCGACGGAATTCACCTGGCGCTCGCGACCAGCGCACCGCATCCCGTGCTCGAAGACGAGATCGCCCGCAAGCTCAGCACCGTGACCCTCGGTGACACCACCGCTCCCGGGGACCACCTCTGCGCCGGCGAGGGCACCTACACCGACCACACCACCCGCATCCAGCGGATCAGATTCTGACGAGATGCCCCACCATGACACGTCCGAACCACCGCGCGACCAAGGCAGCACGTCGCTCCTCGAGCAGGAGCACGCCGCGGTTCACCGAGGAGTCGCAGCCATGAACTTCCAGAGCTTCAAGAGCATCGTGCACCCCCAGGGGTACGGCTTCTGGGCCGATCCCGACGGCGCCTTCACCTTCCTCGGCTCCATCGCCCTCACCCTCACGATCGTCACCGCTACTCAGATGGGCGACGTCGTCGCGGGAATGGGTGAGCTGTGGCGAACCACGCTCTGGGACGGCCCTCTCATCCGCATCGCGCTGCTACTGGTCCTCACGAACGCCGCCACGCTGGCGATCACCGACCCGGCGCCGAGGGACTTCTCGAGGACCGGCCGTTTCCACCTCTGGATCGCGACCGTGGGCGCCACGTTCGTCGTGGGCGCCATGGTGATCTGGAGCTGGCCCGGGTTCGACTACGACCGTGACGCCCCCCTCTTGGACGGCACGATGCGGATCTGCGCCATCACCTTCTACGTCCTCGTCGTCGGGCGCGCCCTCCGTAAGCAATTGCTCGCGCGCCACGTCTGGGTCAACGCAGAGATCGAGCGGCTCGGCGCTGCCGGGTAGACCGCCCGGACTAGAGCAGCCCGACCATCCGTGAGCAGCTGACGACGGACGAGCGCGGCGACCTCGCAGCGGAGGACTTTGTCCAGTCGGAGCCGCCCGGGGCACCCCTTGTAGGTGAAGGGGGTTGGTGGCCCCACTCCCTTTAGGTTATATTCGGGAATATAACTTTGAGAGGAGAGGTGATGCGAACCCAGATCTGCCCGGCCGACCACAAGCACGGAGCGACGTCGACCTGCTACCAGGAGCACGGATGCGCATGCGACCCGTGCCGGGTCGCGAACACGCAGCGCCGCGCCGCGTACCGCCGCGCCGTCGCCTACGGCCTTCCCACCTCCGACTTCGTGCCGGCCCAGCCCGCGCAGACCCACATCGGCGAGCTGGTCATGGCCGGATTCACCCCCGCGCTCATCGCCGACATGTCCGGCACCTCTCTCCACGGGGTGTTCCGCATCATGCGCGGCCACAAGCGCCGCGGCCCCATGCGGCACCGCACACCCCTCATCCGCCGCACCACCGCGGAGCGGATCCTCGCGATCGCCCCCGACCTCAGCAACATCCCCGCCGGCCACTGGATCAGCGGCCGCGGCGTCCGCCGGCGCCTCGAAGCACTCGGCGCGCGCGGCTGGTCGGTCGAAGCGATCGTCCGCCACGCGCACATCACCCGCTTCCCCCTCGACAGCGCCCTCGCCGGCGGAAAGGTGCTCTCCGAGATCCACACCGCGATCGCCGCGGTCTACGAACAGCTCTGGGACCAGCGCCCGCCCACCCATACCCGCGGACAGCGACGCTCCTGCGGATGGACCATCGCCCGCGCCGAGCGCCTCGGATGGCTCCCGCCCCTCGCCTGGGACGACATCGACACCGACGACGAGCCCCCCGCCGTCGACCACACCCCGGTCATCGACGACGTCGCCATCCACCTCGCCCTCCGCGGCGAGCGCGTGGAGCTGACAGGGCCGGAGCGCGCGGTGTTCTTGGCTCGTGCGGGGGAGGGGCAGCTGAAGCGGCGGGAGCTGGCGGAGATCGTCGGGGTCACGGAGCGGCATCTGGGTCGGTTGCGGTCTGCAGCTGCGGAGGCGGCGTGATGAGCCGGCTTCTGGATCAGCTCGAGTCGGTCGTTCATGGCACGCCCGCTGGGTACAAGGGCGGGTGTCGCAGTCGCGGCGGGTGCCCGAACCATGGCAGCCGCACCGAGTTGACCTGCGTGCGTGCGCATCGCGCGTGGGTGCACTACTACCGCCTCTTCGAGGCTCTGGACGCGGATCAGCCGATCACGAAGGCGATGCTCCGCGACGCGAAAGGACGTGTCTGATGGACAAGGAAGGGACCGCCAACGACCTGGCGGTGAAGATGACGGCGCAGTTCGGTGTGCCGATGACGGTCCGCTGGGACTTCGGCACGTTCCGGCTGGTGTGTACCCGGGTCGACGGGAAGCCGCTCACCCCGCGTATGGAGGAAGCCTTCACCGCGCTCCTGCGGCCGCTCAGTGGCCGCCGTATCGAGATGAGCGTGCGATGACCGAGGCAGAGCAGAGCGCCCACCTTCACGACGCGCTGCAGGAGCTGGCGACGACCGCGGATCGGCTCGCGGCCCGGGCCGCGCACCTGGATGAGATCGACGCGAGCAGTGCCCTGTTCGTCCTCGCTGACGAGCTGCGCACCATGGCGAAGCTCGTGAAGATCTCCGCGGCGGACGAGGCCACCTTGCAGCTGCTCGACGACGGCCGCTGGCGCATCAGCACCACCATGCTCCGCCTCGACGGCCTCGAGCGCAGCACCGCCACTCTCACCGAGGACCTCACCACGATCGGGAGCGACCGCTGATGTCCCCCGAGCAGCACGAGCGCGCCGTGGAGATCTTCGAGACCACGATCGGGGTCGAGTACTCCGACCAGGCCGAGCGCACCCCCGAATGGGACGACGCCGTCGCCAAGGCCGAAGAGAGCACGCCGGCGACGACGGTCACGATCACGTTCGCGTCTTGCATTCCCGCGCCGCTGCTGGACCGGGTCGCCGCGTTCGTGGCCGACCTGCGCCGGATCCCCACCATCGACGTCGTCGACGTCGTCGCGGTCCGCACCTGCCGCAGCTGCGGCTGCACCGACGACCAGGCCTGCTTCGGCGGCTGCTGGTGGATCAGTGACGACGAGGACCTCTGCTCCGCATGCGCACCCGCCGTACCGGGGGAGCAGCGTTGATGAACACCCGCACCAAGACCACCGGCATCCTCGCCCTCACGGCCGCCGCGCTCACTCTCGCCGGCATGATCACCGGAGCCCTGCACACCGGCACCCACCCGGCGCCCACCGCACACGTCACGACGGCCCCTCAGCCGCCCGCACCGACCAGCGCAGCCCCCGACGTCACCGAACCCGCAGCAGACGCTCAGAACGGCCCCTACGCGGAAGCCCTGGCGCTCGCCGCGGCGCTGCCGCTGACCGTGGTCGACCCGGCTAACCCCGTACCGCAGTACTCGCGGGCCAAGTTCGGGCTTGCCTGGGCAGACATCGACCACAACGGGTGCCGCCAGCGCGATGACATGCTCGCCCGCGACCTGGTCGACGTCGTCAAGGACACGAAGGGCTGCACCGTCCTCAGCGGGGTGCTCGAGCGCGACCCCTACACCGGCCGGCGCATCGTCTTCCAGCACAACCGGGTCGCCCAGCCCGGGAACAAGGGATCGGCCGGCGTGCAAGGCGAGCACATCGTCAGCCTCAAGGCCGCCTGGGAAGGCGGAGCGTGGGCCTGGAGCGACCAGCGGCGCCTCGAGTTCGCCAACAACCTCGCCGACATCATCGCCGTCGACGGCAGCGCGAACGAGAGCAAGGGCGAAGACGGGCCCGCCCGCTGGATTCCGAACACCTACTACCGCTGCACCTACGTCACGAAGTACACGCAGATCGCCCACACGTGGGAGATCACGGTCCCCAAGGTCGACCGTGACGTGCTCGTTGCCGCGCTCACCGAATGCGCGACCAGCTCGGGAGGAGAGTCCCATGAGTGAAGGTCCGATCCGTCTCTGGCGGCAGGCGTGGGTCGCGCCCGTCGTATCGATCCCGGACAGCGAACGGGTCTGCTACCCCTGGCCGCCCACCGGCACAGTCGCGTGCGGACGCCGCAAGACGCCCCGGGACGAGAACCTGCGCCACGTGACCTGCCCGGAATGCCTGGCCGCGCTGCGCGCCGACGGCATCCGTACACCGGCGCACCCCCTAGCTCGAACAGGAGCCGCAGCATGACCGCTCACATGGCCTTCCCATCGCCGCTGCCCACTGAGGAAGCACCCCATCTGGGGCTGTTCCCCGGCACACCGGCGCCGACCCGCGCAGCGGGCGCGGATGCCCGTCCCGTGGAGGTGCTCGCGATGCTGACCGGCGAGGAGCTCGCGAAGGCCATGCCGCTGTGCGCCGATACGAGCAGGGCCGGATCTCGGCACTGGCTGCGGGCCGAGCGGCCGATCGACCCGCAGGTGCTCGCCGCGGCGATCCATGAGTACGAGGCTCGCTCGTGACACCGCGGTGCTCGGACATCACGATGTCGGACTACTACTGCGGCGCCGGCGGATCGACGACCGGCGGAATCCTGGTGCCCGGCGTGCGCGTCATCATGGCCGTGAACCACTGGGACCTCGCGATCGCGACGCACAACACGAACCATCCCGATACGGATCACGACAAGGCCGACATCAACAAGGCCGACCCGCACCGCTACCCGCGCACCAACATCGGCTGGTTCTCCCCGGAGTGCACCTACTGGTCACAGGCGCGCGGCGAGAAGCTCCCCGACGGGCAGCTCGCCTGGGACTTCTTCGGCGACTCTCTCCCGAACGAGGCCGCCGACCGGTCCCGGATGGGCATGTGGGACGTGCCCCGCTTCACCGCCGTGCACATGTACGACATCGTCATCGTCGAGAACGTGCCCCGCGTGGTGAAGGGCGTGCACTGGAACCGGTGGCTCACGTCCATGCACGACATGGGCTACAAGCACGAGGTCATCTGGCTCAACAGCATGCACTCCCAGGGCCTCGGCGACGGCGCCCCGCAGTCCCGCGACCGCGTCTACATCGTGTTCTGGCGGGCCGGGAACCTGCGCCCCGACTTCGAACGGTGGATCCGCCCCGAGGCGTACTGCCCCGAGCACGGCCTCATCCAGTCCGTCCAGGTGATGAAGCCCCGCGGCGCAGTCACGAAGACCTATGGGGCGCAGTACACGCTGCGCTGCCCGGACCCGGCCTGCAATCTCGAGGTGTTCCCGGCCGTCGCCGGCGCCGACACCATCATCGACTGGTCCCACCGCGGCACCCGCATCGGCGACCGGACCACCCTCGGCATGAAGGAGCTCGAGCGCAAGACCCTCCTGCGCACGTTCCACGGCGTAAAGAAGCACTGGGGCCGCAACATGGTCGTCGAGGCACAGGGCAACACCTACGACGCCACCAGCCCCCGGCACCCGCAGCACCTCGAGCTGGGCGCCTACTACCGGGCGTGGCCGGTCGACGAGCCGCTGCGGACCCTGCACACATCGGCTTCCAAGGCGCTGATCGTGAACCAGGTGTCCGGAGCCGACGCCTCGAGGTCGACCCCGGTCAACGCACCACTGCCGGCGCTCGTCGCCGGCGGCAACCACGCCTCCCTCCTGGTCCCGGTCGAGGGTCGCGACGGGAAGGTCGCGCGACGCGCCGACGAGCCGCTGCGCACCCAATCGACCCGCAACGAGACCGGGCTGCTCGTGCCCGTCGGCGGGACATGGCGATCCGATGCGACATCGACCGCGCGGCCGATGCCTGCGCGCACGACCGTCGAGACCGATGCCCTGGTCGTCCCGCTGCGCAACCACGGCGTCGCGAAGCCCTCCGATCACCCGATCGACACCGTCGCCGCGAACGGGAACCACCACGCCCTCGTGATTCGGCAGCAGAACTCGCGCGGCACCATGGCGGGCATGTCCACGCCCGTTACCGAGCCCATGCGCACGCTCACCGCCGCGGGCAACCAGTCCCTCCTCACCCCCGGAGAGACCGCCGAGCTCGAGTTCGGATTCACCGACGACGAGGTCTGGGACATGGTCTACAACGCCGAGTTCCGGATGCTCGAGCCCGGCGAGATCAAGCGGGGAATGAGCTTCCCCAACGAGTACGTGCTCCTCGGCAACAAGCGAGAGCAGGTCAAGATGGCCGGCAACGCGGTCACCCCCAACGCCGCACGCGACCTCATCGCCGCGTGCGTCGAATCCCTCGGCTACAGCGTCGACAAGCTCGCGCTCGCCGCCTAACCCACCACCCACCGAGGAGGACACCATGGGCACCATCCCCGTCGTTCTCAACCTCCCTGCCCCCGCATTCGAGCACTGGGAAGCCGAGAGCGAACGTCTCGGAAAACCGATCCACATCCTGCTCGAGATCGCAGCGATGCGCGCCTGCATCCCGCCGACCCCGGAGGAAGCGTTCATCCGACGATGCCAGCAGCGATACGCCCAAGACCCCCAGTACCGCCGCGAGCTCAACTCCGAACGCCCCCGCCGCAGCCCCGTCCAGAGCCTCGGGAACGCCGCATGACCACCGAACGCGACATGCTCGACCGGCTCCGCGTCCGCTACGGCAAGACCGACCGGAACGGGTCCTACACGGGCCGCCAATACGTCATCGCCGAGAAGGTGCCCACCACCCCAGGCACTTGGGGCGGTGACAGGATCGCCGACGCCATCGTGCTCGACACCTGGTCTGCACCCCACAGCGAGCTCACCGAAACAGAGTGCGACGTCGCGCGATGGGGCGAACGCCAATCCGTGCACGGCTTCGAGGTCAAGATCTCCCGCGCCGACTGGCTCGCCGAACTCCGCCAGCCAGAGAAGGCCGAGGCCTGGGCTCAGTTCTGCCACACCTTCTCCCTCGTCGCCGCAGACCGGCGAATCGTCCGCGACGACCTCCCCGACGGGTGGGGCCTACTGATCCCGCACGGCACCAGCCTCCGCATGGTCGTGAAGCCCCGCCGCCGAGACCCACGCCCCATGCCCACCCCGATCGTCGTCTCCATCGCCCGCGCCGTCCAGAAAACCGAGACCGCGATCGCCACCGCCCCCGCCCCCGCGCTCGCCGTAGCGACACCAGCCGGAGGGCAGTGACGTGCTGCAGGACGCGTCGCATCCGCTGCCGGTCGCGTGGGATGGCCGCAAGGTCGACTGGGAGCCATGGGAACGCAGCACCGTTCAGATCTGCCCTACCCCGCGCGCTCGATGCGCCTGCGGGGCGAATGCGTCACCGTTCACGGCGCGTGGGCTACGACATCCGGCATCTGAGGACCTCGCACGCGCTGAGGCCATACCGAGGATCGGCCGGCGCACCGCCCTGGTCGCCCCGCGCTATGACCTCTTCGCCACACGATGCCCCGCCTGCGGTGAAGTCAGCGTGTGGGACATGGTCTCGGACCAGCACTGGGTTCTCGACGAGGCCGACTACGGGGCCACCGGATCGTGGGAGTGGTCTGGTGGGCTGCTCGACCAGCTGCTCATCGACGCCGAAGACTGATCCGACGTGCCCGGGCTCACAGCGCGAGCGCACCAATTTGTCCAGAACACGCACCGAAGAGCCCCCCTTGTAGGTGAGAGCACCTAGGAGGGTGCACTTCACGGAGGAGACGCTGATGCGGAAGCCGAGTCGAGGACTGGTGTGTTCTGGCGCACCTGCGCGCCGATGGGCCCTGTCGATGGGCTGCGAGTCGTGAGTGTGTCGTCACGCCTTGCGGGCGGCGCGGGCAGCGTCCACGACGGTATTCGCGTCGGCGACGTCGACGTCGAGCAGCTCGGCGATGATCTCGAGCTCACGGTCCGCCCAGCGGGTGCGGCCGCGCATGCGCTGGCCGAAGGTGATGCTGTTCAGCCCGAGCCGCTCGATCAGATCCGCCTGGGACGTCACCTCGGGCTCGCCGGCGCCCGCCCGGATCTGAGCGCGCAGCCGCTCAGCGAACACGGACTCGTCCACCACGTCCGGGGCGAGAGCCCGCGGCCGGCGGCCCCGCGCAGACGGAGCCCGGTGGGAGCGGCCCTCGACATACCGGTCGATATCCGAGCTCGAGTACAGCGGCGAGGGGCCGGCGAAGTTGACCGGCTTCGGGAACGTCGGATCCGTGGCCTTGAGCTTGTAGACCGTTCCGACCTGCACCTCGAGGCGCTTGGCGACCTGCGCACTGTCCAGGAGAGCGTCGGCAGCGTTGCGGGCGGTGGTCATGACTCTCCTCTCGGCGATCCGGTCACGATGAATATAACCTCGCCGGGTGACCAGGGTGCAGTTCACGGCGCGCCGCACGATGAACCCGGTTCACGAACACAGTTCCGTAACCTCGTTCGCATGGGTACGTCGATTTCTAACCGTGAAGCGATCCGGCAGGACCTTCGTGACGTCGCCGAGGAGCTCTCGGCGCGTGAGGAGATCCTCGAGCGTCGAGGGGAGCTGATCGACGCCGCGCGCAGCGTGCAACCCCCTCTCACCTTCCGTGAGATCGCGGAGGTCCTGGACATGACCGAGCGCGGCGCGCAGAAGGCCCTCGAGGCATACCGCCGCAAGCACGACTCCCAGGCCCTCGCGAGCTGAGTGCGCGGGATGCGACTCCCCGCCGCGAAATGTGCTTGCATTTTTCAATCAATCTTCCCTAATATAACCTGTATGAAGGATCGAGAGGAGGCGTCCCGATGACCGAGATCGACTACCGGCCCAAGCCGTGGACGCCGAAGGCGATCCCCACCATCTGGGTGGACCAGACCACTGGCAAGGGAGTCACCGGCGACGGCGCACCTGTCCGGCCCGTCATCGGCGAGCGCCGGCAGAGGCCGAACCTGACCGATCTGCTGGACACGGCGGCCGCATACGGTGCGAACCGGATCATGCTCACGGGCAAGCGTCCGGAGCCGGTCCCTGGCGTGAAGCACTGGCTGTACGTGCAAACGCCGCGGTGGATCCCCGGGTCGCACTGGATCAACGCGGGCCCGCCGACGGGGCGGTTCGCGCACGAGAGCACCGGTTTCAAGATTGAGGTCCGCACCGCGGAGGAGTGGTTCGACGACGCGCCGCTGACGCCGGCGCAGGCGCGCGAGGCATGGGAGACGACCGCCGCGGTGATGCGCGCGGCCGACGAGCGGGCGCGGATGTTCAACTCGCCGGCTGCGACCGGCACCAACCTCTGGGCGCTGTCGCTGCCGAAGAACGTCAACCCGGTCCCGGTGGATCCGGACATCGCCGCCGAGATCCACGCGACGAGCGGACAGCACCACTACGACCACCTGGTCGCCGGGGCGAACTTCAGCCGGCACGAGGACTGCGTGCCCCTGATCGATCCGGCGAAGACGAAGAAGATCCGCGAGTTCGCCTACGTCGACGGCCGGTTCATGTACGCCGGCGTCGGCCGAGAGCTCGGCATCGGCCCCGCACGACGCCTGAACCGTGAGGCGGCGTCCGAGCTGCTGTTCCAGGACCCGTACGCCCGTGCCCGCTTCCATGTGCGATTCCGGGTGCCGGAGAACTGGCATCACGTCGGGCTGCTCCCGGTGAAGCATCAGCGCGTCGAGGAGGGATGGTTCTACCCGAACCGCCCCGGCGCCACGCACGACACGTGGGTCGACGGCGCGGAGCTTCACGTGGCGCAGTCGGCCGGGTGGGAGATCATCCCGCACGAGGCTGTGCTGTTCAAGAAGGCCAGGCCCCTGGACACGTTCACCGACCGGATGACGCGGGCACGCGCGAAGGTGGCGGAGAACCGGGACATGAACCCGACGATCCGGCAGGCCGTGATGTCGGCGCTGCGCTCGATCATGCTGCACTCGATCGGTGCGTTCGCTGCCGGCGGCCGCGACGAGACGCGCGTGGCGACGAGCCTTCGCGACATCCCGCAGGCGTACCAGGGTGACGCTGTCCAGCAGGGGAAGCTCTTCGTCTACCACGTGCCGTCGAACCCGACGAGCCGGACCAGCCAGTACTACCACCCGGAGCTCGCCGCTCAGGTGTGGGGGCGCGCCCGTGCCAGGGTGCTGCTGGGCCCGAGCAGCATCGGCGGTGCGACGTCGGGGGCGCTGCGAGTGGATCCGTCGACGCTCGTCGGGATCCAGGGTGACGCCCTGTTCACGACCTCTCTGCCGATCTGGTCTCTCCCGATGGACCAGGGCGGCGGCGACGACGGCAAGACGGGCCGTCTGCGCCTGCAGGGGTATACCCGCGGCGAGTACGCCACCCCGGAGACGCTGAAGCAGCGGGCCATGTTGAAGGCGCGCGCCGAGCGCGCCGGCCTTGGTGAAGCGCTCCGTGCGATCGCGGAGGTGGCGTGATGGCAGACCAGCCACGTTCCGCTCAGGAGCTCGTGCGCGTGCTGCGCGGGCAGGGCATCAGCGTCGCGGAGATCGCCGGCGTCCTGAACCGCTCCCCGCGCATGGTCCGCAAGGTGGAAGCAGGGCAGACCTCCGGCGCCCTCTACCGCGATGCGCTCGACGAGCTCGCGACCACGGGGCAGACGACCAAGATCCCGCCGCGGCGCCGACTCAAGGACGGCACGCTCATGCCCGTGCGCGGCAAGGTCTCCGACGGCCAGGACAAGATGATCATCCCCGAAGACACCGGAGGCCGTTACACGACGGCGAAGCAGGGTGGCCGCGTGCAGGTGCAGACCGGGTTCATGACCGATGGCGGCCGCCTCATCCAGGCGCGCATCCCGAAGGGGCGCACCGCGAAGGGCCGCCAGGTCGCGAACCAGGAGCTGCTGAACATCGTCCGCTCCGCCGCTCGAGGGCAGCGGGGCAAGAACCAGAAGCTGGTCACTGCGCGCGTCACGTTCGCGAACGGCCGACAGATGGAAGTGAACACGTACAACGCCTCGACGATGCTCAAGCGCATCAAAGAGTCCGACGGCGACGTGCTCGGCTGGTTCGCCTCCGAAGCCGGGAACCGGTACATCAACCTCGACACCGCGAGCGTGCCGATCACCGGGCTGCAGCTGAACGTGTTCCAGGTGCCGAAGACCGAGGGCTACGACCGTGAGCAGGCCGCAGGCCGAACCCGCCGCACCCGGCGTCTCAGTGACGCGGAGAAGGCGCGCCAGCAGGCTCGCGCGCAGCTCGACGCCTCTAAGGGCCGCCGCGGCCGACGGGGGAGCACATCATGACGACCGTGAAGGGAGGGATCAGCCATGGCTAACGCTGCCGGCGGCGACGACAAGCTCGCCCGCCCCGCATCCCTCAAGCGCGCGCCTCGCCCCGCCGCGGACGACGGCATCGACCCGGTCGACCCGCATCCCGACATCACGGAGGCACCCAAGAAGTCCCCGCAGGCGGGGAAGAAGCGCGGCCCCTACAACGTGCAGCGCGTCGACAAGAGGCCGGCGTCGTACCGGCTGCCCCCGGATGTGATCGAGCTGATCGATCAGGCCCGCGCGGAAGCCGCGGCGCGCGGCGATCGCCTCACGAAGGACGAGGCGGTCACCATGGCCGTCAGGTCATTCTGGGGTGGCAAGCGGCAGCGCCGCCAGTAGCCCACCTCGAGCAGGAAGTCCGCCTCGATCATGATGGGTACCTCGCACGCCGTGACCGGCGCCGCGGCATGGGTCGCGATCACCGCGACCACCCTGCCCGCCCTGCACCTCTACCCGGTGACACCCGTGGGAGTCGTGCTCGGAGCGATGGTGTGCGCCGGCGCGGCGCTCCTGCCGGACGCAGACCATCACGACGCGACCATCGCCCACTCGGTCCCCGTCCTCGGCCGCGTCACCGCCGGCACAGTCGAGAGGATCTCGGGCGGGCATCGACACGGAATGCACTCCCTGCTCGCCGTCATCGGGATCCTCGCCGCGACCATCGCACTGAGCACCCTGCGTTGGACGCCCACCGGCTGGGACCACCCGATCCAGCTCGGATCCGCGATCGCCGTCATGGCCTGCGTGACCTTCGCGACGAGGGTGCTCACCCTCGTCCGATCGTGGCCGGCCGCATGGGCGCTCGGCACCGCCGCGGCCGTACTCGTCGCGCTCTGGGCGCCCGCCGAGTTCACCTGGCTCCCGGTGTGTATCGGCCTCGGCTTCGCCGTCCACCTCATCGGGGACGCTCTGACCACCGAAGGCATTCCGCTGCTGTGGCCGCTCAACCCCCGCCCGCCCAAGCCGATCACCCGCACACCGGTGCTCCGCTCAATCTGGAAGCGAAATGGCTACCTCGCGATCCCGATTCTCGGGAACGCAGGCTCCGTCCGAGAATGGCTGCTCATGCTCCCCATCGCCGGCTACGCAGCCTGGGGCATCGCCACGACCGCCCTGCAGCTCATCAACGGCGTCAGCGCCTAGCCAGCGTCAGGCGACGGCCACTCGCCGCGTGGCGGCCGCTCAAGGTCGATTCGTCCCCAGCGCGTCCTGCGCACGACGCGCAAGCCTGGGATGTCCTCGCAGTAGGCGCGTTCCTGGCCGGGCGGCGTCTGGTCGCGATCGACGGGACCTGCCTGGACGTCGCCGACACGCCGGGCAACGCGGAGCACTTCGGCCGGCCCGCGGTGAGCAAGGGTGAGCAGGCAGCGTTCCCGATGGCCCGGGTGGTGGCGCTGGCGGAGTGCGCGGCGTACAGGGTGACGCCCTGACGGTCTCCGAGGTCCTGCAGCGCGTCGCTGAGCAGCAGCCGGATTCCGCGGCCGGCCCCCGCCGCACCAGGGCGGGCAACGTGCTCAGCCGCGTACCATCCGGGCTTCTTCCCCTGCTGTCGGACCCAAATTCCAATCCGCGCGTCCTTCGTCGCCCACCTGGTCACCGACGGGTGCGCAGCGATCCCGAAGTACGCCAAACCGAGCACCACGATCACCGCCACCCAGGACGAGACCACCGCGGCGAGTGCGAGCAGTACCATGGCTGGCCAGCTGGCGTGCATGCTCGACGAGGCGGAGCTCAGCGCGATGAAGGGTGCGAAAAGCGTGGCGCTGGTCAGGATTGTGAGGGGCGCTGTTGGGCGCCGCCGAAGGAACCAGATGAACGCCTCGAAGCGCTGCGGAATCGTCTCGACAGGTAGTGCCTCCTGGGCCAAGAGAAGGTCGCGGCTCATGCTCCAACGTTACTGAGCGGCTCCGCGAAGATCTCGAGTCATGTCGGGACGCTTTGTCCCCCTGGGGCTCATCGACCGGCTTGCCCGGGGCCGTTCACACATCCGGGGGAGTTCTAGAGCGGGTCGCCGTATGCGTCGTGGTTGTACTGGGTGAGGTCTTTGATGAAGGCGGGGTCGAGTGTGTCGTAGCGGGCGATCGCGGCAGCGGTGTTGCCCTGAGCGGCGAACAGTGCGGCGTTGGGGTACACCCGTCCGCAGACAGGGCACACCGCGAACTCTGACGGGTCAGAAGAGCCATCCGTCATCCACGACAGGCGGCCGTCGCTGGTCGCATGGCACCAGTTCTCTGTCTGGGAGTCGTTACCGCACTCGCATGTCTGGTTCTCGCCGTCCTCGTCGACAGTGATCTCTCCGTCGACGAGGACGGTCGCGTAGGGCCAGCCGTTCGTCGGTGCGCTCACGATGCGGCTCTCGCCCGCCGTTGCCTGGTGGGCTTTGCGGGCATCGCCAGCTCGCCGGCTGTGATGAGCTGCTGATAGTTCGTGAACAGTGCGCGCAGCCTCGAATCTTCGGTAGCCGTGCCGCGCAGCCCCAGCGTCTTGTCGATCGCCGCGTCGAGCTGACGATGGGCGCGCAGCAGATCTGGGGCCATGGCCAGCGGGTTGTAGTGATCGGCGAGGGAGCGTTCGGGGTGCAACGCGCGGGCGTCCAGCACGGCCTGCCCGCCGGCGATGATCGCAGCTCGCTGCTCATCGCTCAGTGTGGGCAGCGGGAAGGTGTTCCATGTGAGTGTGCTTGAGAACCGGAGATCGGATTTGATGCGCCCGCCCACGGCCTTCTGCCATGCGAGGAAAGCGGAGGAGGACAGCGCCGCGAACGCCAGTCCTTCGGGATCCGCGATCGTGAAGTTCGCGTCGCCGCTGATGGACTCGGGCTCGAGGTACGCCACGGGGAAGAAGCTGCGCGCCTCGGAGACGTGCCGGGGCACGCACACGTAGTTGCTTGTCGGTCGCTTCGAGTTGGGGCGGAACAGGTGCGGGGTGAGACGCAGCTTGTAGGCGTCGCCGGTGGGGGTCTGGGCGGACCTCCACTCTCGGCAACCTTCGACCCGCTCGCGGAGGAACGCTGAGTGACGCAGATCCGACGGGTCGAGATCCTCAAGCCACAGGCACCACCGCGACTTGCCCTGCACGAGCTCCTTCGCGCCGAGGAAAGGCCTGACGTACTTCGCAGCGATGGGATCGCCGATGGCGATCGCATGTGCGTCCTCGTCGAGCAGCAGGTTCCCTCCGTCTGCTGGCATGGTGCCGAATGACGCCACTGGCAGATCTGCGAGCGGCTTCTCTCGGGTGTCGACGTAGACGTTGGGCGCGTCGTGCAGGTAGCCGTTGATCTGTTCGGTGACGGGCACCCGGTGCGGCTCGCCGCGCGGCTCGTCGTAGTCGAACAGGACCGCCGGCCGGCCCTTGGTGATCCGATCGAAGCCGGTCACCACGCAATGCACTGCGGCGGCGCTCGGGGCCTCCGAAGTCCAGGCGAATGTCCGGTGCGCGAAGGCGACGCGCCAGCCCGCGCTGATGAGCGGCCGGAACAGTGCCGGGACCGGTTGCCCCTGAACGATCGAGTTGGTCGACACGAAGGCGAAGTGCCCGCCGCGGTCGCCCAGGAAGTCGGCGGCCTTCTTGAACCACCCGGTCACGTAGTCCAGGTATCCGTCGAACTGCGCCCCCCAGACCACGCGCAGGTCGTCCCGCTGCGCCGCGGCTTTGGTCTTGTGCCCGATGAACGGAGGGTTGCCCATGACGTAGAGATCCGCGCTCGGCTCGACGACGTCCGCCCAGTCGATCCGCAGCGCGTTCCCGACGACGATGCTCTTGATCTTGTCGAGCGGCAGCGAGTCGGGCGCGGCGCCGAGCGCCAGCTCCATCGCCTGGTTCGCCTGATGCTCCACCAGGTGCAGCGCGGTCGCCGCGATCTGCGCCGGCCATTCCTCGAGCTCGATGCCGTGGAAGCTGGACAGCTTCACTGCGAGGTGCTCCTCGGTGAAGAACATCGTCCGGGCTGTCTCGCCAGACAGCTCCTGGATCCGCAGCAGCACCTCGAGGTCCAATGCGCGCATCTGGCGGTAGCCGACCACGAGGAAGTTCCCACACCCGCACGCCGGGTCGAGGAACCGCATCCGGCTCATGTCCGAGCGAAGCTTCTTGAGCTTGGCGGTGTCGTGATACCCGTCGGTGAATCGCTGGCGGAGCTCGTCGAGGAACATCGGCCCGATGACCTTCATGATGTTGGTCTCGGTCGTGTAGTGCTCGCCGAGCTCACGGCGTGCGGTCTTGTCCTTGACTGCCTGGAAGAGGCTGCCGAAGATCGCCGGCGAGATCGCCGACCAGTTGAACATGGCCGCGTCTGTGAGGCGCTTGCGCATGCCTGCGTCAAACGACGGGATGGAGAGCGGCTCTTCGAAGACGCCACCGTTGACGTAGGGGAAGCGGGCGATCAGCTCGTCGAGGTTCGACTGCCGGCGGCCGGGCTCACGGCCCATCACCTGGTACAGCAGCGATAGCTCCGGGCCGAGATCTGAGCCGTCCTCCGCCGTGCGGGTCTCGAGGAACTCGAGGAACAGATCCCGGTCCCAGAGCCCCGCATCGTCGGCGTAGAGAGCGAACAGCGTGCGCACGAGGAACACGCTGGCCTCGTGATCGTCGTACCCGGATCCCTCGAGCGCCTCGTACAGCGACGCCATCAGCTTCGCAGCCTTGATCGACGCCGATTCTTGTGCCTTCGAGCCGAACGTCCGCTCTCCGTAGCCGGCCAGGAAGGCAAGCTTGTCTGCCTGCTCCCGCAGCTCGCTGATCTCGAACTCGGTCGGCGCCGTTCCGGTCTCAGAGCGCAGATCCAGGAGCCGGAAGCGGCGGAAGTCGCTCGTGATCACCCATCGGGGCACCTCAGGATCGGGGAGATCGTCGATGTAATCGAGTGCCTGCTGCTCGGCGGCCGCGAGATCCTTGCCGGCCGACTTCATCTCGATCAGAGCCAGGCCGGGAATCAGTGCGTCGATGTAGCCGCGCGCTCCTGTCGATGAGCGCTTGACTCGCTTCTCGTAGAACGCTGCGCGGGTCTCGGTGATCCCGTAGACGCCGAGCAGATCTCGGACGAACGATTGGGCCTGCTGCCGCTCGTCGCCGGGTTCGTCCTTCCAGTCGCGTGCGAAGTGCGCAGCGCGCGAGCGGATCTCATTCATCGACAGGGTTTTGGCCACATCCACACGTTATCTGGGACATATCGCGCAGACGAGATCCGCATCTGGGTGCGGGTGGACGGCTACACCGTGTCCGGCAGAGACCGGATCCCCGAGGCGGCCGTCTCTATCTACAACGCCGACTGAGCGTCCAACCTGCCTGCACATCCAATTGGACGCGTCGATCGAGCGAGAGCGTTCTGGGGGCTGTTCTGTGCGCGTGGTGGGCGGTTTCGAACGATTGGGGCTGAACGGGGGAGGGCGGGGTTAGCCTGCCGCTATGTGTGGGCGCTTCGCAGTCGCTGATTCGGTCAACGAGAGCATCACCGAATTCGTCGAGCGCACCGGCCGGCGGCCGGCCGAGTGGTCCCCGGACTGGGCGGCCGCGTACAACATCAAGCCCACCGAGCAGATCCCGATCCTGCTCGACTCTGCGAAGACGGGCGAGCTGCGCTTAGAGCGGGCTCGGTGGTCACTCGTGCCCGGATGGTCGAAGACGCTCAAACTCAAGATCCCGACGTTCAACGCCCGAACCGAGGGGATCATGGACAAGCCGACCTGGCGCGGCCCTGTGAAGTCGCACCGGGCGATCGTGCCGGCGACCGGGTTCTACGAGTGGACGGGGGAGCGGGGCTCCAAGACCCCGTGGTTCATGAGCAGCCCGGACGGCGCCGTGCTCGGCCTCGCCGGCCTCTACTCGTGGTGGCGCGACCACACGAAGGACGACGAGGATCCCGACCGCTGGATCCTCACAGCAACGATCCTGACATCCGACGCCGTGCACACCCTTGAGGGCATCCACGACCGAAACCCCGTGATCCTGCCCGAGGAGCTGTGGTCGCACTGGCTCGACCCCACCGTGACAGGCGATCAAGCGCTCGTCGACGAGGCCGTGCGGGCCGGCGTCGCGCAGGCCGAAGCGCTGCGCATCGACCAGGTGGCACCGTTCGGCCTGAAAAACGACGGGCCGCAGCTCATCCGACCCGTGAGCGCGTAGCCTGCACCAGGTGGGTAAATGCCACACCGCGGCGCTCAGGAGCGCTCAAAATCAGGGACAGACCGCACCAAGAGCCGCTTCTGACGATGCGGCCACGACGATGGAACTAATGCCCGTGCCGCTCGTGTAGGCAGTGTTCAACGCCTCGTTCCGGCACGCCTTGGTATTGGCTCCTTGGGTCATACCCTCGCCGTTCACCCAAAGAGCGACGAGACCAGTAGCTTCGGTCTTCAGCGCATCCGAAACAGCGGCCGCCTGATTGTCAGGGACGCTTTGCGTCATTGGGCCCGTTGACCCACCAGTAGGGGCGGTGCTCACGTTCCCGAGTGGGACCGTCGTCACACTTCCGGCATCGAGCGTGACCTTTCCCATGCCCAGGATTGCGTTACCCAGGGGGGCCAGGCAAGCGGTGTCGACCTTCACCGAAGACTGCAAGACGCATACAGCACTGCTAGACGGATACAGCCCGAAAAGTGCCAGGTGATCGTAGGCGTCGAGCGTGAACGCGCGGCTAGGCGTCGTGTTGGTCACCATCACCGTCCCCGACGCCCCTGTCCACGAAACCTGGGTCGTGCCGAGCTGCTGGGCGGGTTGAGATGTGACATATCCCGGGAGGCTGGTGACAGAGACTTCGAAATGAAGGGAGTATCCCTGTTCGATGCCCGATTCGACCTGGATGTTTCCGTCCAGGGGAGGGAAAAGCTGAGTTTCGATGGGGGATGGCGTTGGGCTTGGAACGGGCGTTTGGGCGGCCGGGGAAGCGGGCGCACTCTTAGATGGTTGCGCTTCGTTCTGAACACTCGCGCAGCCGGTGAGGCCCAGAGCGCTCAACAACACGAGGCCGATGGCGGCGTTACCAATGAGTCGCGACACGATGAACCCTTTCCCCAGCAAGTCCAAATCGGCTGCCGAGCGAGCACAATCCAGCGGCAACGCCTCAGATCATAGGGGAATGACACCTTCCCCGGAAACGATCATTCGCGGTGGGCGGCGTGCGGCGGCAACCTGATCAAGCAGCTGCTCCCAAGTTCGCACGACGACGAGGCGATCGTTCACGGTGATCTGTGCCCACGGGGTGGGGACTTCGAGCTCGTATCGGCGCTGGCCGTAGACGGTGACCGTTACGTCGTCGACGACCCAGGTGGTGGTGGTGCCGGGGCGGGTCGCCGTGATGGCGTCGAGCAGCTCGGCAATCCGCGCGGCGCGGGAGCTGTCGATCGATGCGCTCACCGCTTCCCTCCTCCTCCGGAGCGCCGTCGCACCGCGCCCACCGTGATTATTCCCGACCTCTCCATTCTCAGCTGTCCGAGCCGAGGATCCGCGCCTGCACGAGTGGCAAAAGGGCAGCGCGTTGCATGACCGGCAGCACGCTGAAGTGCTCCCTCAAGATCTCCAGGGCCTGCTCGAACGCGTCGGGAAGCGCGGCGAGCTCGTCCCGCGCTCGCCGCGCCGTCGCGGCGGCCTGAGCGTCGGCGAGGTCGCGAGCACGCCACTGCGCGACGTCCGCCGGATCCTTCCACGCGTCGACCACGCGCGGAGCCATCAGACCCGTGTAGTAGACCTTCGACGGCTCGCCCTCGGGCTGGCGCACCTCGAGCACGGCTCCGACCGGGGTGCCCGCCTGGAACGGCTGGACGGCACCCTTGGCAGCCCCGAGAGTGCCGTCCAGGCTGATCTCCTGGTGCCAGTACGTCAGCTGCTGACCTGCGACCAGGCGACGCCCGATGTAGACCATCCGCGTGGTGACCGTGTTCACGGCTCCTCACCGTCCTCTTCGATCGGATCCGCCTGCCAGGCCGCGGCGAGCGCGGTGAGCATGTTGGGGATGTTGTCGCCGATGATGGCGCGGCCGCCAGGGTTGGTGGGGTATCGGTTCTGGGTGCCGTCGGGGGAGTCGGGGTAGACGTTGAGCTGGTAGGGCGCGGTGGGGTTGAAGGGGTGATCGGCGTCGTCGATGACGATGCGGATTCGGGTACGGGGTGTGGTGTTCGACATGGTGTCTCCAGTGGTTGGTTCCTGGGGGCCCGGGGTGTTGCCGCCGGCCGGGCTCCCGGGGTGCTTACGCGGTGAGCAGCTGCGGTGCTTGAGCAGCCGGGCAGCCGAGGTGGGTCGCGCGTGCGGTGATCCACTGGGCGATGAGGGCTGGCGGGGTGGTTGCCGGCAGGTGGGAGTCTTCGAAGTCGTTGCCGCCGGAGATTTCGATCCACCAGGTGGCGCGGGGCTCGTGGGGGTCGATGCCTGCGCGGTCGTGCGGGTCGTCCTCGTCGTCGGTGCGGCAGCCGAGGTCGATCTGCAGGACGCTGAGGTCGCCCATGTCTGCCTCGAGTTCAACGGGGAACGGGAGGGCTTCAGCGACGGTAGCAACGTGCTCGTCGACGCGCTCGATCTCGAGGTTGTGGGCGGCCTGCTCGCAGCGGGCGACGGAGGCGAACCCGTTGTACTGCAGGGCGTGGGCGAGGTTGTAGCCGGTGTGCGCGATCGCGAGCTCGTCGAGCAGTGCGGCGGACTCGGTGGGGTTGGCGCCCTTGCGGACGCGGTAGGCGATGAGTTCGGCGGCCCGGGTGGTGGTGTTCATCACGACTCCCAATCTGAACTATGGATCTGACATTTACATGATGACATGCCCCCATCGGAAAATCAAGACCAGATATTTGGGCCAGATTTCTGTATGGTGATCGCATGACCACACCGAACGACAGCGGCGGGGCGGGCGCGCCCATCCGCCGCGGCCGCCCTCGTGTCGGCGCCGAGCCCGGGCCCTCGCCAGTCGTGAAGGGCAGCATCAGCGCAGACGAATTCAGGCTGCTCGCCGAGCTCAAGGAGGAGACCGACTTCAACACCTCCGCCCTCGTACGCGACGGGATCCTGCTGCTCCTTGCCCGTAACGGCAAACTCCAGATCAATGAAGACGCGTGGGAAGCTCGGTATCGCCTGGCCAGAGAGGTCGCAGCGGAGAGGGCTCCCGTGAAAGCACAGCTGCTGGAAGTGCAAGAGAGCATCTTTCGGGCGGGCCTCACCGACGTGGACGGCGACGGCAAATGACCCTCGATCCGACCGGTGCCGCACCGGTGCTCCTGCTGCGGCGAGCGCCGGAGGACGCGCCGATGGTGACGTCGGATGGGATCGATGTGGGTGTGCTGCGCGAGGAGCAGCTCGCCCTTCAGGAGGCTGCTGCGATCCGCGCCCTTGGACTCGCGATCTGGGAGCTGCGCGACGCCGACGTGATCAAGGGCGCGGCCGGAACGCTGGATCCGTCAGCGCACTCGGAGGCGGAGTCGTTCATCGAGTCGTTCACGAGCTGGGTGTTCAGCGTCGGGCAGGGCATCGATGTCGAGCCGATGACGCTGCTCGGCCGGATCGTAGACGACCCCGAGCGGGTCAACGGCGACATCGCGGATCTCGCAGATACGCATCCGGCGGTGGCGACGTTCGATGATGCCGAGGAGGAGTTCCGTCGGGTGTGGGAGCGCGAGGAAGGCAAGCAGCGCACCGAGTACGTGACGCGGGCGCAGCAGCGCGCTACGGAGCTGCACCCGGGCGCCATTGTGCGGCCGTGGCTACCATTCGACGGCATTCAGCCGGACTTGGTTTCTGAAGCCGCCACGCGTGAGCTCCGGGATGCGTGCGAGCAGTATGCGAGGGAGCGTGTCCAGATCATCGGCACGCCGTTCGCGAGCGGGGCCGTCGACAGCGACCAGGTCGTCGCCCATTGGGATCAAGCGGGTCTCACCTGGCGTCGAGTGCTCGAACGCATCACGGCGGAGCAGGCAGCCAGCTGATGCTCATGGCCTGCGGCGGGCCTGCGCTCGCCGCAGGAGGTCGGGCCGGCGTTGCCTCGGTCGTCGCTGGCTGACGGGCGCGGTCTGCCAGGGGTCAGGCGGATTCGGGCTCGGGATCTTCCTCGAGCTCGGCGTCGATGATCGCGTCAGGCGCAGCGTCGGGACCGGGAGCCTCGGTAAGCATCGGCATTTCGAACACCGCGCTGTACTCCGCGATCGCGTGCCCGAGGTCTGCCGGCGCCGTGAACAGACCCACCGCGGTCACCACGGCACCGGTCAGCGCCATAATCCGCTCCCAGACTGGGGAGCGCTGCTCCGGCATCGGCATGCGCCGGCACTCATGATGGAAGCGGTCGAGCTCGTCGACGAGAGGCTGCGCCCCACCGACCTTGTAGAGGTCCGCGGCCTCCATGATCCGGTGCCCGAAGCGGATGAACGCGGCTCTGGTCTCGGGGGCGAGGGACTCGTCTTCGGCTGCGAGCTTGACGATCTCCTCGGCGAGCGCGCGGATCTTCGCAAGCGTGTCCTCATCGATTGCGGGGTTCAGGCCCTTGAGCGTCATGAGGGCATAGCTGGCATGTTCGAGGTCCGCCAGCACGCCTGGGGTGATCTCACCGAGGATGCCCTGAACCGCTTGCGCGCCCAGAGGATCCGAGCGGAACACATTGCGCACCGGGGTGAGTGCGCGCAGAAGAACGGTCTTGGGCGCTGACGGATCCTCAAGCAGAGCGACCTGAGCCTCCATCTCATCGGGGAGTGAGACCAGCTGCGTGACGGCGCTCAGATACGCGGCGCTGTACTCCGCCGGCAGGCCGAAATAGGGCGCCGCGAACTGCAAGACGGCCTGGTTGGGTGAGCCCCCGCACACGTGACGGAAATACAGCCACAGCCGCCCGGCGGGGTTCGACTCATGCGCGCTCATGCGATCAGCGTAGGGGGGATCTGCTGTCGAGCTAAGCGGCCAGACGGGTCGCGCTCAGCAGGCGCTCCAGGATCGCCGCCTGTGCGGCGAGCGAGCCACGCTCCGGGTGCTCACGAACGGCAGCGGCGAGTAGATCGGGGGAGGCCTGATCCGTGACCACGGTCACGTGCGCACGGTGACGGGAGAGCGCAACGCACAGCCGCCCAAGATCGAGTGCGAACGCCTCGTCCACGTCGTGCCCCAGCATCGGATGCACCGCGACGACAGCCTCGCGCTGCAACCCCTGCGCCTGATTGATCGTCCCGACGAACACGTCCGGCAGATCCGCGAGGTGCGCCACGGCGAGCGCGGCTTGTTCGACGTGGGGGACGATCAGGGCGAGGTCGTCGGCGCGCAATGGGGCGGTGCCGTCGGTCGTGTGGAGGGTGGCGGTTAGCAGGGTGCGGATGGTGTCGGTGGCGGTCTGAATTGCGCGGGGGTCGGCGGTGCCTCCGGTGGCGGGCACTGGGATTGCGCGGTATTCGGGCAGGCGGTTGCCGTCCTGTGCGATGTGGCGCGGCGGGCGTGCGGAGGTGAAGGGCAGGTCTGGGTAGAGCGGGGCGAGCAGGTCTGCGGTGTCGGGTCCGAATCGCCAGGTCTGGGGGAGGCGGAGGCGGGCGATATCGTCGCCGTGCGCGGCGATCAGGGCATGGGGGGCTGGCACGTGGGGGCCGAGGGGGTTGTGTGCCCAGCGGCGCGTGGATCCGGTGACGACGGGGGAGATCTGGCCGGGGTCGCCGACCAGGACGAACTGGTCTGCCATGGCGCCGAGCGCGCCGAGGTCGCTGAAAGTCAACTGGTACGCCTCATCGATCAGGAGGGCGTCGAAGTGCGCGACGCGGTTCTTGGGAGTCCAGAGCCAGCGGGCGGTGGTCGCGACGATCACGCCGGATCCGGTGCGCAGGTGCTTCGCGCTGGTGACGGGGATCTGCTCGTCGAGGCCCTGGGGGCGGGTCTTGTCGGTGTCGTTCAGGAACACGGTGGGGGTGCCGGTCGCTGCGGTGCGGTTGGCGACGTCCACGGCCTGTGCGCGGGTCTGCGCGGCGATCGCCACGGTCATCCCGGCGCGACCCTGCAGCTGATGGGCGAGGACGGTGATCAGGTGCGTCTTGCCCGCACCGGGAGGGGAGTCGATCACGACCGCGGCGTCCCCGCTCCACACCGAGAACAGGGCCTGCGCGAGCGTGGGGTTCCGCAGGTGCTCCGTCGCCGCGGCGGGTACCGGTGCCGGGGTAGTCGGGGGCACCGCCGAGGGGCGATTCGGGAGGGCGGGAGCCTTGCGCATGAAGTCCTCATTCCTGTTATGGATCTGACACTTACAGTCTGCCAGGGGGGTCCGACATTCCAGCGGGGCGGATGTGGCGAGCGCGAGCCAGTACGGTGTGAGCCGAGGAGGCATGATGGCGGACGGGTGGATTTACCGGCGCAGTGCGGATAACTCGGCCCGGTTCGTGTTGGGAACGGTCGGGGTGAATCCGCTCGTGTGCGTGGGTGTGAATCCGAGCACCGCGGAGCCGGGTGCGGCCGATCACACCGTCAGCAAGCTGGCGGGTTTCGCCTCGCGCAACGGGTTCGACAGCTGGGTCATGCTGAACCTCTACCCGCAGCGCTCCACAGACCCCACGGGCATGCACGCCGTGTTCGATGCGGGGCTGCAGGCGGAGAACGAACGGCACATCGCAGAGTTCCTCGACGGCCGCCGGCTCTCGTTGCTCGCCGCGTGGGGAGAGACGATCGCTACGCGCCCCTACCTGCTGCAGATGCTGGCCGGGATCGTGTCCGTTGCGCGTTGGGCGGGTTGCAGTTGGACGTCGATCGGGGACCTGACCAAGAGCGGGCACCCGCGGCATCCGTCCCGCGCCCACTACGCGTGGCCGCTGCAGGACTTCGACGTGGAGAGTTACCTGGCCGCAAGCGGGAAGCGGCCCCGCGGCGTCGCCCCGTAAGACATCGGATGTGAATACCCCTTTACAGACTGAGAAGGGGGGTTTACAGTTGGGGTATGACAGTTACTCCCGATTTCCGCATGGTCATGCTCGCTCTGGGCACGCCGAACGCCGAGCTCGACGATGCCTGGCAGAAAGCCACCGACCGCACCGTCACCGCCGAGGAACTGGCGGCAGCGAAGCGGATCATCTCTCGAATGACGAGGGTCGCCCCCGGCGAGATCTTCGACGCAGCGCACGACGATGATGTACAGCTACTCGAACGGTTCGGGAAGCCGCGGCCCGTGCACCGAGCGCGGGGCCGCGTGTCGGTCGCGATCGACGGTGAGGAAACGCTCGACACGATCCGCGGGGCAACCGAAGCAATCGAGCGGATGCGACTCGAGCTCGGCGCTCTCGAGTCGCGCCGGCTCGGACTCATGGTGGACGCCGTCAACGAGGACCGCCTGCCGGTCACCGTCGTCGCGGCCGCAGCGGGGATCACCCGCGAGCGTTACTACCAGCTGCTTAGGGCGGCCCAAAAGGCCAACGGCGACCGGCAGGAATAACTCGCTTCACCCCACGCCCGCGCGCGGTCACCCATCCGCGGCGGCGACGATCACGTCGAGGGGAACGTTGCCGCGGCGCGTGGCGGGCTTGCCGCGTCCGGCGATCCAATTCGATCCGCGCCGGTAGCCCATCGCGGCCAGCGAGCGGGCATTGCTCTGCATGTTCGGATCCACGCGGGCGGGGCGCAGCGTCACACGGTCACCGGGCGCGATCTGCGCTCGCCGCGGTACCTCCGCGATGGTGATGCGCAGGTGCGCGTCATGGTCGATGCTTGTGGCGTCGATCGTTCCCGTGAGGCAGTCCGTGGTTCCGGCGTTGATCGGGTCGCCGCGCCACGCGGCGACCTTCGTCCCGGCGCGAAGCCGGGACAGCGGACGATCCGCCATGAGTTCCACGACCGTTTCGTCGTGGGCGGTGACGACGGCAGGCACGACCGACCCGTTGTGCGATGCGGCGAGCGCGACGCGGGGGTCGTCGAGGCGGAGGGATTCATACCATTCGGTGGCGTGGCTGCGGGCGAGGAGGCCGAGGGCGGCGTCGATGCGGGTGTCGGGGAGCCACCAGGGGCGGCCTGCGGTGGTGCGGTTCTGGTGGCGGGTCCAGGAGGCGGTGTCGAGGATGCTGGCGTGGAGCAGGCCGGGCAGGAGCGGGCCGCGGGTGGTGGCAGTGGCGAGGTCGAGGAGCTGCTGGGGGCCGGTGGTGGTGATGTTGAGCCAGTGCGCCCAGGTGTCGGGGGTGCGCTCGGCGTCGGGGTGGACGCCGAGGATCCAGCGGAGGCGGGCGGTGTCGGTGACGATGTGGACCGCGTCGGTGCCGGGGTGGTCGGCGCGCTGATCCCACCAGGCGATGACGCGGGAGGCGGGGTGGTCGCGGTGGGCGTGGGCGAGGTCGGTGAGGGCGGCAAGGTCGGCGGTGGTTGCGACGATGAGGGGGCGGCGCTGCTCGGTCATGCCGATCCCGTAGGCGGCGAGCGCGTCGAGGGCGGTGCGGTCGGTGCCGGTGCGGGTGGTGGTGCCGTCGGTGGCGGTCAGGTAGAGGTGGGCGGCGTCGGTGGTGATGGTGGCGGCGATGCCGCCAGTCGGGGGGATCGCGGGGGAGTACTCGGCGGCGGGGACGGGGCGGCGGGTGTGCTCTGCGCGAAGGCGTGCGCCGAGGGTGAATTGGGCGAGGCTCATGGCTGCTCCGTCGGGGGGTGGGGGATCGGGGTGTCGAGGGCGTCCCATCCGGCGCGGATCGCGGGCGGGGTGGTCGGGTCGGGTGTGCCGGTGTGGAGGTCTGCGAGGACGGCGCCGAGGGTGGTGCCCGCCGCGGTGCAGCCGCGCTCAGCGAGCGCGGCGAGCGGGTCGTGGTGGCCGCCCGTGCCGGTCACGCGGCGACCGCCGTGCGACGCTCGGCGCGGATCTCGCTGACCAGGGTCGCGACCTTCGGCATCGGGAGGCCGTAGCCGCGGCCCTTGAACCAACGGTCCAGCGCCTCGGCCTTGATCGCTTCGTCCTCGGCAATGTCGGCGCGGATACGCTGTGCCTCTTCGGTGGCCGGGTCGAGTTCCCGGACGCGGAGGCGTTCCAGGATCCGGACGACCGAGGGCCGCGGCGTTTCCCCAGCGGCTTCCATCTCTGTGATGATCTGTTCCCTCAGTCCCATGATGCCCTCCGAAATGTGTTCTGTGGATCTGACATTTACAGTCTGGCAGGGGCCACCGACATTGCGGCGAGAGGAAGCCAAACCCGCCCAGATGCTCCGTCCCGGGGGCTCTCCGACCCCGCTCCGAACTCTCGGGGCCCGCCAGGCGGCCAGCAACCGACGCTCGTCTCCGTCTGGCACTCCCGGAACGGCAGTCAACTCTGCGATGGATCATCGCCTCAAGATCTTCATTCAGCATCACTCGACCTGCGATGATCGCGTCATGGTCGCAGAAGACACTGATCAGAGGGAGCAGCCAGAACCCCCGGCTCGGGACGGATGGTGGTCAAAACGGTTCAACCGTGCTCTTGTCGTTGCAGCCGGTGCTTACGTTGTAGTTGGCAGTCTTTCGCTATTCCTAATCCCCGAGGCGCTTCTGTCGAACTGGCTGCCAGGCAGTTCGGAGGCGGACAGAGCAAAGCTCATCGGAGTTGCAGCTCAACTCGTGCTGATTGGGCTGGGTGGCGTTATTGCCGTTGTCGGCGTAACACTCAGTGTCGCTCGACATCGGGAAGAACTTGAGACTCAACGCCGGGATCGCGAACGCCTAGGAGATGACCGAGCTAAGGAGTCAGCTAGGCGAAGCGAATGGGAGGATCAACGCCGCACAGACGCGGAACGTGAATTTCGCGCAAGGTTCGTTACAACTGTAAACCTGCTGAGCGATCAGAGCTCAATAAAACGAACTGCGGCGCTATACGCTATCGGCGCTCTCGCAGACGACTGGACCGCTTTTGGGCGGGCCGACGAGGCTCAAGTATGTATCAACGTTCTATGCGGCTACCTCAAGGCGCCATCCCCAGACAACCAAGCAAATACAGCGAACGAAAGGGCAGTTCGTCAGACTGGGTTCGATATCATCGGCTCACATTTGAAGAACGGCGAATGGGGCAACAGGGAAATCGACTTGAGCGGCGCCACGATAGATGTTCCGGTTTCACTCAAGGGTGCGAAGATTGGCGAAAAAGGGATCGTCTCCTTCAGCGGTGCTCATGTTAAAAGCCACGTGTCTCTTGACGAAGCGGTGATTAGCGGGGGCCGCGTCAATTTCGTTGGAGTAACGATCGGTGATGAGTACAGCAGTGTTTCTTTTCGACGCGCGGACATCACTGATTCGTCGTTGGTATTGTTTTCGCTCGCCACAGTTTCGGGCCATGGTCGAGTTAGCTTTCATG
The DNA here is from genome assembly GCF_054654695.1 of Microbacterium xylanilyticum. Taxonomy (NCBI): domain Bacteria; kingdom Bacillati; phylum Actinomycetota; class Actinomycetes; order Micrococcales; family Microbacteriaceae; genus Microbacterium; species Microbacterium xylanilyticum. Next base: position 4,297 of record NZ_BAAIEN010000001.1, on the reverse strand, counting down.
GTGCGAAGATCCGAAATAGTGCAACGATCTCGTTGGATGACATAAAGATCGTCAGAAGAGGCGCGGTCGAGTTCGACGCTTCCACAGTTATTGATGATGGTGGAATTCGCATCGGCCAAGGGGCTGTAGATGGCTATTTGTCATTCGCAAGGCTAAAAGTTGGCACCCGCGGTCTGATCCTTCTGCGCCGAGTGAAAATTAGCGAGGATAGTGTTGTTTCGTTTAGGGGTACCAAGGTCGATGTTGCAGCTTCAATCATCCTGGACGGTGCAGAAATCAGGTCGATGACGAGAATCCAGATTGATGGCGCGACCAGTAGCGATGAAGGGCCAGTAATTCTGCCTGACGGCCAAAGAATCATCCCGGCTCCCGTCGAAGGATGATCCAAGTCAGCTGTTCATACGACCAACACCTTCGCCCAGGACGGCACCTGCGCCGCCGCGTCCGGGCGGGTGAGCACCGCCACCAGCTGTGCCCGGGTCGGACGATCCGGCCACGGCGTGAACCCGTCCGTCGTAACGACCACGACATCCGGCGCGGGGCGCAGCGCCTCTGCCGCCGCGATCCCGATCCGCATGTCCGTACCGCCGCCACCGATCAGCTGCACGTCCCGCGCCGACCGCACCGTGCGCACGCTCGCCGCATGGGCATCGCACGCGATCACCTTCACGGATCCGCCGATCGCCTTGACGACGCCCTGCACCTCGGCGAGCGCGGCGGCGAGGTCGTCGGCGCTCATGCTCCCGGATGTGTCGACGACGACGGCGGCGGTGACGCGTGGGGCGCGCATGGCGGGGGTGATGATGCCGGGGATCTGGCGGCGTCCGGGGCGGGTGTAGGTGTAGGTGATCCGGCCTGCGGTGAGGGCGGAGATCCGGCGCACCATCCCGGCGAGCACCTTCCGCCACGGCACCGTGGGCGCTGTGAGCTCGTCTGCGGCCCAGCGGCGGATCCCAGCAGGAATTGTGCCGCGTGAGCGGGTAACGGCGTTCTGGACGTCCTGTGCGACCTTGTGGCGGGTGATCTTGACCTGCGCGTCGTCCAGTCCGGGCATGTTCGGGTCGGCGGCGGATGGTTCCCATGCGGGGCGGGGATCGCCGGCTCCGGATCCGCACCCTTCGCCGTCGTCCTCGGCGTCCGCGCTCTGGCCCGTGCCTCCGGCGCCCTGCTCCGGTCCCGGTGCGCCGGAGGCGGGCGGCGGCGTCGGCGGGGTGAGCGCGGCGTAGTAGGACTCCTCGACGCCCTGTTCCGGCAGCCCGAGTGCGGCGGGCGTGACGACCCATTCCGGCAGCGGCAGCCCCGCGGCGATCAGGTCGTCGTTGATCGCGGCGTCGGCGGCGATGTTCCATCGCTTGTGATCGACCGGGCCGGGCAGCGCCGCGGCGCGCTCGGCGTGCCCGCGGATCAGGTGATTGACCTCGTGCACCAGCACCGCGCCCGCCGTCTGCGGCCCCCACTCCGCGAGCATCGCGGGATCGACGTAAAGCCGCCAGTGCTGATCGACGGCGAACGTTCCCAGCCCGACCGCGGCGAGCGGGCGCACCGTGAACACGGCGTGCGCGAAGTACGGCGCGGACTCCACCGCGACCAGGCGCGCCGCGGCGAGCGCACGGCGCTCGTCGCCGGTCAGGGGTCGGATCTGCGGGTTCATGCTGCGGCCTCCGTGGGGATCAGCCCGGCGTCGCTGAGGATCGACAGGAACGCGCGTGCGCTCGCCGGGGGGTTGGTGTTGGTGGGGCGGGTGTTGAGCAGGGCGCGGGCGTTGGCCGCGGCCACGTCCTGCAGGCCCGCGGTGGCGGCGACGGCGAGGGGCTTCCAGGCGTCGATCCAGCCGCCCTTGGTGCGGTCGGCGGTCGCGTAGGCGGTGACGCCGGTGAGGATCGCCCAGGCGCGGGACGGCTCAAGGTCGGCCCAGGCGACGGACTCGGGGTTGGCGAGCACGTCGGCGGGGTCGGGGAGATCCTGCATCGCTCGCCAGGTGATGAACTCGGTTGCCGGTCCCTCACCGACCAGGCCGGTGACGGCCAGGAGCGCGGCGGGGGTGTCGCCGGGGTCGAGGAAGGCGAGCACGTCGGCGGTCATCGTCCAGGTGCGGTTGGAGGGCCAGGCGCGGCCCGTCGCGGCGTCGTCCTCGGGCAGGACGTGCAGCAGGTCGGGGCGGGTGCGGATGAACGCGGCGACCTCGGCGCGCGCCGCGGCGCGCAGGACCGGGTTGTAGTCCAGCACCCGGCCCGAGGCGGGGAGGGTGAAGCCGGTGATCATGCCGTCGATCCAGTCGTCCGTGCTCGGTTCGTGGTCGATGTGCAGGAACCGGTTGGCGAGCGGGGCGGCGAGGTCCCAGCCGTCAGCGGCCTGCTCGGGCGGGTTCGCCGCGGCGACGATGCGCACGCCGTGGGGCAGGGTGAGGTCGCCCACGACGCGATCCAGGACGACGCGCAGGGCCGCGGCCTGGACGGCGGGCGGGGCGGTGGTCAGTTCGTCCAGGAACAGGTAGCCGCCGTTCTCGGCCGCGGCCAGGCGGGACGCCCACGACGGGGGAGCGAGGTCAACGCCCCCGTCCTGGACGACGGGGAGCCCCGCGAAATCTGCGGGCTCGCGCAGGGACGCGATCACCGTTTCCATCGGCAGCCCCTCGGCGTCGGCCAGCGCCGTCATGAGCGCGGACTTGCCGATGCCGGGCTTGCCGCGCAGGAGCACGGCGACGCCCGCGCGCCCTGCGGCGCGCATGACGGTCAGGAGCGGGTTGCTCTGACGCTGGATGGTGGGAAGCGTGGTGGTCATGGCGGTGTCTCCTCAGAGGTTGTTCTCGGCGGCGTAGTCGTCCACGCGGACCAGGGCGGCGAACTCCAGCCCGTAGCGGTCGGCGTAGTAGTCGGCCAGGTTCACGCGCTCGAAGGGCGCGGAGGGGATGAATTCCGGAGCGTTCGGGGTGGTCGGCATGATCGCGGCCCTTCTGTTATGGATCTGACACTTACAGTCTGTCAGGGGCCTCCGACATTGGGGTCGGGGCCGCCGCGAAACTCGCGACGGCCCCTCAGTGGTCACCAGATTTCGAAGCCACCCGACGCGCGGACGAACGTCGCGAACTCGCGCACGTTGTCCACATCGAACGGGTACGACGCCGCCCACGGATCCCGCGTCCCGATCCCCGAGCACCCGTTGCACCCGCCGCGACCCGTCTCCGGATCCCGCGGCTTGTCGTAGCCGTACTGCACGCCGACCTCATCGGTGCGAACGCCCGTACCGGCGCACAGGGAGCACTCCTCGCGAGGCAGAGCGGCCACCGCCGCGGCATACTCCACGGCATAGATCGCCACCTTCCCGGACTCCAGATCGGCGTCCAGGGCGTCGGCGAGCTTGACGGCCTTCCGGGCATTCAGCCCGCCGCCATCGTTGCTGTGCCAGTACTCGCACCCTGCCGCGAGATCCGGGTGCTGCTCGATGATGTAGTCCGCCAGCGGATGCCACCACCAGACGTTGTTGCGGAAGTACTTGCCCGCCTCGTTCTTCGGCTTCTTCCCGTACACATCCATACCCATGCTGTCTCTCTTCTGTCGTCGTGCGGTTGTTGTGGATCTGACGGTTACAGTCTGGCGGGGGCCACGGACATTCCTGTGGGGTGGGGACTAGTGGGGTGAATTGTGCTTGCTTTTTTCATGCTTTTTTGGGGTGAATGGTGCTTGAATTTTGCAAGCTTTTTTCGGGGGTGGGTGGGGTCGTGCGGGGGTCGGGCGCGGGCGTCGTGGCGGGCCCGGGCGCAGGATGCCAGGGGCGCGCTGCGCGAGCGCGGGGAGCTGCTCGGCGGCGGGTGTGGTGGGTCCGTGCCGGGGGGTGCGTGGTGGGCGGTGGCGGTGGCGGGGTGCTCGTGGGCGGGGTGCTCGTGGGCGGGGTGTGGGGCCGGGTGCGTGCGCAGCAGGCGGGGGAGTGCCGTGGCGGGGGCCGGGGGAGCCTCTGGGAGGCGCTGTGCGCCGTTCTGAGAGCCTGGGGGCGGTGCGGTGCCCCCACGAGCCGGCCCCGAGGTATCCGGGTCGTCCTCAGCCCGATCAGGAACCCTCCCTCCCTGATCCGTACCGCTGCCCCCACAACCCGACCACCGCGGCCGCGACCGCGGCCGCTCGACGCCTGCCCGGGCACCTCGACACCTGCCGACCAGCACCCGACGCACCACGCGCGCCCAGCCCCGCAGAGCACGCGACGGCCCCGCATGACCCAGCCACGCAGCGGCCCGCCAGGGCCGCGAGGCCCGCGCCAGCGGGCCGTCAGAGCGGCGGCGCCAGCCGCCCGCTCGCTGCCCCCC